>NZ_ANKP01000238.1:0-69008 GCF_000319775.1 Cupriavidus sp. HMR-1 | reverse complement strand
GCCACGCGCGGCACCGCCAACACGCTCACCACCGCCGACTGCCGGGCCACTGGGAGGCGGCGGCGCCGAGGACACGGCCGCCGGGTCTATGCCCGTATTCGATTTGGCCCAGGAATAGCAATAACCGTCGTCCTGTTGCTGCTGGGCGGCGCTCTGTCCCTTGGCGGGATACGCAATCGGCTTGGACTGAGCCATCGCGCCAAGGGCGATGCCCGCCGTGGCCAGCAACAAGACCGGCCTGATGATCGACCTCGACATGAAATCACTCCTTGTTACGGGTTTCCGGTTGACTCAGGCTTGCCTGAGGCGCCTGTGCTGCTTCCGACTCCACGGGCCAGCCACCACCCAACGCCTTGTAGAGCTGGACAAGCTGGCCAAACTCCGAACCAATGAGGGTGGACTGGTCAAGTTGCGCGGCGAACAGCGCGCGCTCGGAATCCAGCACTTCAAGATAGCTCGTATAGCCGCCTTCGTAGCGATCTCGTGCCAGCGAAGCGTAACGGCCCAGCGCATCGACCTGGTCGGTCTTGGCATTGAGCTGATCGCGCGTACGCTGCACGCTGACCAGCGCATCCGCCACTTCCCGGAACGCTGTCTGGATGGATTGCTGGTAGGCCTGCAGCGACTGCGTCTGAATCGCCTCCGCCTGCTTGACGTCGCCGGCGATCGCGCCACCGGTGAAGATCGGCATACTGATGAGCCCGGCGAACGACCAGGCCCGTGCCGGACCGGTCCACAGCCCCGACAGTGCCGTGCTGGCAGCTCCGAACGCGCCGGTCAGCGAAATCGTCGGGAAGTACTCGGCACGCGCGGCGCCGATACGGGCATTGGCCGCCACGAGATTCTGCTCGGCCAGGAGTACGTCCGGCCGCTGCTCCAGTAACGTCGACGGCAGGCCGACCGGCACGCCCGGCAAGGTCAACTCGGAGATCGACTTGCCGCGCGGAATTTCACGCGGGTTCTCGCCCAGCAGACCGGCCAGCAGGTCCTCCTGCAGCGCGACTTGCTGGCGGAACTGCTCGACCGAGGTCAGTGCCGATGCGTATTCTGACCGCGCTTGCGCGAACTCGACCTCGGAGACCACACCGCCCTGGAAGCGCTCCCGGAACAACTCAAGCGCGCCCCGACGGCTTTCCAGGGTGTCTTGCGAGATACGCAGGCGGTTATCGAGATCCCGCAGCGTGATATAGGCACTGGCAGTCGCGGCGACAACCGAGATTTCCGTGCTCCGACGCGCCAGTTCGCTGGCCTGCCAGTCAGCCTTGGCCGCCTCGGTCAGGCGGCGTATCCGGCCAAACAGGTCGATTTCCCAGGATGCGGTGGCGGCGACGTGCGTCTGGTTGAACGGGTTGTTGATCGGCAGCGCCGTGCCATTGGTGGTGCTGATGCGCTGGCGCCCACCGCCAGCCTCGATCCCCACCTGAGGGAACAGGCCAGACCGGGTGGTCATGACACGGCCGTAGTACTCCTCGACCCGTGCCGCGGCAATCAGCAAGTCCTTGTTGTTGGCCCGCGCTGTGGCAATCAGCCCGTCCAGCACCGGATCGTTCATCTGCGACCACCAATACGTGGCCGGTGTCTGCGCCACGCTGATACCTTCGTCCGCGAAGCGGTAGGCCTGCGGAACATCGACAGGCGGACGAACGTAGTCCGGCCCGACCGCGCACCCGGCGGCGGCCAGCGTGGCGAGAAGCATCAATCGGGACACCGTGCGGCGCTTCATGACGTGCCTCCCGGAGTAGCCTCGGTGTCACTCGCCGGCCCCGCCCCTGGCCCGGTCCCGGTCCCTGAAGCCGGCTGCTTGCCCTTCCTCTTCTCGCTGCGCTGCTCCAGGCCCCAGAAGAACATCGGGATGAAGAAGATGGCGATAACGGTCGCGCCAAGCATCCCGCCAATCACGCCGGTACCGAGTGACTGGCGGCTGGCGGCGGATGCTCCGCTGGCGATGGCCAGCGGCACGCAACCCAGGATGAAGGCCAGCGAGGTCATGATGATCGGGCGCAGACGCATCTTGGCCGCCTTGACCGCGGCATCGAACGGGCTCAGCCCTTCCTTCTCTTGCATTTCCACGGCGAACTCGAAGATCAGGATGGCATTCTTGGCCGCCAGCGCGATCAGCACGGTCAACCCGATCTGGAAATACACGTCGTTCTCCATACCTCGCAGCAAGATGCCCATCAGCGCGCCAAACAACGCGAATGGCACCGCCAGCAGCACGCCCAGCGGCAACGACCATTTTTCGTACTGGGCGGCCAGGATCAGGAACACCATCAGCAATGCGAAGGCGAAGACCAGCGCGGCAGTGGACCCTGCCTTCTTCTCTTCGTACGCCTGTCCGCTCCACGCAAAGCTGTAGCCTTCGCCAAGGACTTCGTGAGCTACCTCTTCCATTGCTGCCAGCGCCTGCCCGGAGCTATACCCCGGCGCGGCGTCGCCAGTAATCTTCGCTGCGGGGAAGTTGTTGAACCGCGTGACCAGATCCGCGCCCGAGACCCAGCGCGAGTTCGTCACGGCCTTGATCGGGACCATGTCTCCCTTGGCATTGCGTACGTAGACGTTGTCGAGGTCGTCGGGCCGCGAGCGGTACTTGGGCTCCGCCTGCAGGATCACCTGGAACAGACGACTGTTCTTCGGGAACTGGCTGACGTAGAGCGAGCCGAACATTGTCTGCAAGGCCGAGTAGACCGACTCCACCGCCACGCCCTGGGTTTCCGCGCGCTCACGGTCGAGGTCCACCAGTAACTGCCTGGAGCGCGTGTTGATCGTGCTGTTCACGCCGCGCAATTCGGGTCGCTGATGGGCCTTGGCGATAAACGCCCTGACGCGTTCCTCGAGTTGCGGATAGGTGCCATCCCCGGTGCTTTGCAGCCAGAACTCGAAGCCGCCGGTCGTACCCAGGCCCGGGATCGATGGCGGATTGACCGGCACCACGACGCCCTCGCGGTAGGTGGAGAACTCCTTGTTGGCCTTCGCGATCAGGTCCGCCGCGCTTTCACCCTTGCCGCGCTCGCATGGACCGTGTCACGAAACGGAAACATCGACCGGGTACGTTCAGCGCCCTCGCGTGCAGTGGGGCGCTGCTTCTGGTAATGGCGACCGCCATGCCGGCCGCGCACGCCCAGGCGCAAATTTTCGGACCCGGTGTGCAACGGCAGGCCAACGCCGTGCTGTCGCTGATGAGCTATTCGGTCGTGCCGGATCTGGCATCGAGTTCGCTGTCGATCAAAAGTGCCCAGACGGACAACCCCGGCATCGTCATGTCGCAGCTTGGCGGCGGCTTCACGATGAGCAAGACGTTTCCGCTCTATCTCGAAGGCTCGATCGCGTACAGCCGCTACGATCCGACCTTTGTATCGACGGACGGTGCGGAATCGCGCCTGCTTCCCACGCGCTGGAACACTTTTGCCGGAACGGTCGGTATTGGCTGGGATTTTCCGCTAACTGACGACAAGGAACTGGTGATCCGCCCGATCCTCAACGCTTCGCTGGGCAATGTGTCGAGTGACCTCAAGCTTGCCACGGCGGTTGTCCAGCACGTGACGGACCGCGACATCAACTTTCTCAACGGTGGCACGTTGAATGCCTACGGCCTGGGTGGCGCGCTGATGCTGGACTGGGAACACTACCGGCCAGAGCACGACATTGATATCGAGCTCCGCTACACCAGTATCCATTTGCAGAGCTTCGGCGGTTCCGCGCCATCGGTGCAAGGATCCGTTACCTCGCAAACTGCGAATCTCTATGCGCGCTGGCGCGCCCCGACCGGTCTGATCGCACTCGATCGCCCGCTCAGATACGTGCTCGAACTCTCCCATTCTCATTACTTTGGCGCGCAGGCGGGAGTATTGGGATTCAATTACCTGACAACGCTGGGAGCGGGACTGGAACTGGATACCACCGCGCACGAGGTGTATGTGACACGTGTGCGGGCCGTCGTCCGATATGTGTTTGGCAATAATGTTTCTGGTGTTTCCCTCGGACTGGCGGCGAGCTTCTGAGGCGGATATCGCAAAACCGATCGGCTGAGAGTTGTTGCGATCGACTTCCTCCGTCTTGCACCAATATGGTTATTATCGATCCATTTTGGTGCAGAAAACAAATCCCATAACTGACATCGGACTTCGGTCTTGCGCCGAATGCCCGCGCTCGCACGCGCCGTGATGTATTCAGATATTTCTCGTTAGCGCCTTCAAAAACCGGCGGCGGCATACCATACCAAGTTTACGTCTGCCCTATGGCTGTGCGCTTTTCGGCCAGTTTCATGCCATTAATGTGCGCTATTTGATGCACGGCGCGCCCAAATGTTGATCATAGTCAATAATCTACAACCATCATCTATCCCATTTATATAGGATTGAGTGTGAAATAAATTCAAATGCATTTTGATCTGAACAAGTATCAGTGTCTCAAGAGGGTTGGCCGCAATCCGTAAGGCTTTAATGAAGTGGCCATCCTGGACCCCGTTGGCGTTTCTGGTCCTATTTCGCATCATGGCGTGTGGTTATATTTCCATACAAATGCAAGCGAAAGAAGGTTCGTTTTTCAGAAAATGAAGAATATGCTTATCAGCATCAAATCCAGGCTTATAGCGGGGTTCGCATTGTTTGCATTACTGCTGACCGGCGTTGGCGCATTTGGCTATTATGGACTGTCCACGCTTGGTGAGCGCATCGAGGCACTCTACGCGTCCAATACCACACCACTTATTCGCGTGGCTTCGGTCAGGGCGCATTCCTTGCGTATACGTATGAATCTCTGGCGTGCGCAGGTCGAAGCTTCACCGCAAGCCACTGCACAGGCCGAGAAGGACATTGCCGCGTCGCGCGCCGCCATCGAGGATGCCTGGGCGCGCTACTACCCGAACGGCATCACCTCCCCCCGCGAACGGGAACTTGCCACGCAGATCAATGCTTCTCTGCAGGAACTGCTCCCGGAGAACGACAAGGTGCTGACCCTGCTTCGCGCGGAAAACTATGCTGCGGCCAAGGAATACCAGGACGCCAACGTCGCCGCGCAAGCTGACCGGCTGAACGAGTTGATCGACAAGGCCATATCCGACAACGCCGCGCAGGCGGAAGCGGCCGTGAAAGAAAGCTCGGGCATGACAAAGACGATCCTGTTGATGGCCGCTTTGCTGATCGCCGCCGGCATCCTGTTGTCGCTGGTAATCGCTACCTTGCTGACGCGTGGGGTGACAAAGCCGCTCGACAAGGCATTGCATATTGCCACCGATGTTTCCAAAGGAAAGCCTGGCCAGCCTGTCGTCGTCGATACCCAGGACGAGATTCGCCGCGTGATTGACGCCCTGAAGTTGATGGATGAAAAGCTCTCTGCCACCGTGGAGGAAGGAGCGCGCCAGGCTGGCGAGGTCGGCGCATCCATGCAGGAAGTCATCCGCGTGATCAACAAGATGTCGGACATTATTGGAGAGATCGTCGTCACATCCGATGAGCGAATCCGTGGGGTTGAACAAATACACGTCGCCAACAGCCAGATTGACGCAGCCACGCAGCAGAACGCCGCGTTGGCAGAAGACGCTGCGGCCGCCTCCCAGTCTCTTCAGGAACAGGCGCGGCGAATGAAGGAGGACATGATGTTCTTCCGTCTCGCGAACGATACCAGCGCCATCACCGTGCCTCGCGCCTCCGTGCCAAAAGCCGCTGCGCCCGTCGTCAAGAGGGTTGCGAAAACCAATGTGATGAACCCATCCAGCCAGTTTGCGCTGGCCGCTCTGGAAGGCAAGTCAGGTCACGGCGACTGGCAAACCTTCTGAGCTCACGCACGAGGGAGTTCCCTCTGCGGGTCCAAAGCAATAAAGCCGGGGGTGGCGTCAAGCACACGCCACCACCCAGGTGTCCGCCACCGCCTCTCGCCTTCCGGGTAGCCATCGCTGCCAACGGTCAGCAAGTTACGGAAACTGCGCCCCTCTCGCATCGCCTCACTTGAAAATGCCTCGCTGCTCTGCATGTACCTTCGCCAGCTTTTGCCTCCCGGGTGGATTGAATCGCCGCGACATCGATCGCCTGGACTCCGTCGTACATGGCCGAATCAGCCTGCATAAGGGCGAATCGCTTTATCGGCTGGGTGATCCCGTGAAAGCCATCTATGCAATCCGTGTCGGCACATTGAAGAGCCAGGTTTCCACCCAGGATGGACGCGTACAGATCGTTGGGTTTCATCTTCCCGGCGAACTGGTCGGCCTCGACAGCCTGGTGTCCCCGCAATATATGTCTCACGCGGTGGCCCTCGAGGACGCCCGGCTCTGCCGCATCAATCTGACAGCGTTGCGCGATCTTGCTGTCGCGCTGCCCGGGCTGTACAACAACATCCTGCGGCTCATGGCAAACGAAGTCCGTCACGACCATGGCATGTTGAGAACGCTTGGGGTGCTCAATGCCGAGGAAAGGCTGATCGCGTTCCTTCTCAGTCTTTCCGCGCGGCTGTCCGCCAGGGGATTTGCGGCAAGCGAGTTCCAACTGCGGATGACCCGGGAGGAAATCGGCAGCTATCTGGGCCTGAAGCTAGAGACGATCAGCCGCCTGTTCTCCAGGCTTTCGGAGACGGGACTGATCACCGTCCGACACCGCAGCGTGAAGCTCAACGATCTCAACGGGCTACGCCTGATATATGAAGGCTCGTCAGGCGCTCTGGCATCGTTCCAGAATGGTTGTCTTGCTGACTGAAGTGGTGTCAGGCATTAATTTCAGCGCGATTAATTTTGGCATTTCACACGCTCATAAATTTGCGTCTATGCAATATTTTAGCGTTCATTTCAATTATTTTATTGAAAATAATCATATAATTGAAAATGTAGTCAAGTTTACTCCCCATTGGACTTGGCTATATCCGCGTTTATGCCCTCCTCTGGAGGGCATTTTTTCCCATTGAGGAAGATTGCGTGCAGGCGGATTACTTGGATCTGAATATGAAGAATCGCAGCCCCCTCGTTGATAGAGAAAGCTGCCAATACCGATACTGCCGGGGGGAAGCAGAACTCAGGGCTTCAGATTGCCCATCCGACGGAAGGATGCGTCCTCCGAGCGATTCATCGCCGCGGGTTCGATGGATATCGTTTGCTGCAAGCCTTCTGGCACGACGATGGGCATAGCCAGCTTCTTCCCCTTGGCTGCGCGTGGGGGCGGCGCGCATAATCCACAGACGAAGTTGGTCTGCAGGTCATACTTGTGCCTGACGAACGAACCACCACAGCATTTGCAGGTGGAACTGACCAACGTGCCAGAGTCCAGGAACCTGAGCATGGTCCAGGCTCGCGTAAAGCTCAGGGTGAATTCCTCGCCTATCAGCGAGATGTGCTCCGCGTACAGGCGATAGGCAGACACAATGCAGCGGATGCGCGATTGCTTACCCCGAGCCATCAGAAACCTGTAGGCGGACAGGAACAGCGATGCATGCACATTCGGTCGCCATGTAAGGAACCACTCTGGCGAGGACGGCAATTGCCCTTTCGGCGGCGAGACACCTCGCAACTCCTTGTAGAGCCGGGTAAGACGGTCACGCGATATCGCGACTTCGGACTCCAAAACCTGCAACCGCGCGCCGAGTTCAACCAGTTCCACCGCCAACCGGAACTCCTCTACTTCTCTAAGGACACTCTTCCGAGTCGTCATGTTCTGCCTGCATCGTCAGTTGATCGAGTCCACGGGGTGCGCCGAGAGCAGAATAGCCATGTGCATTTGCTGGAGATCGTGTTGCGGCGACCCATTTGCCAGCGTTGATAGCAGTGAATGGTTATCGAATCTGAAGGCGCAAAGAAGTATGTTGGTTCGCGCCAGCTTGACCAACTGCGTGGGGCTCAACCCTCCAATGATCTCGGCCACTTCCTGACTGACACCTAGCCGGAACATGGCTTCTGCGTCATGCTCAAGAATCATGCGCTGCGCGAGCAAGAGATAAGAAAGATTGAAATCTGAAATGCTGATGACCCTGTCGTCGACTTCCATTTTTAAATTTATTACTACGTTGTTGATGTGCCAATACTAGCCCACCAAAAGACTCCGCTTCGGAATATTGACGGCGAAATTTGTGAATAGTCAAAATGCGATAAATACCTTCATCACAGGACATCGTCATTGTATTTATCGGGATATTTTTCGATATAAATAGATGTAAATTTTGATGAAAATCAAGATACATGTCCTTGTGGAGTTAAATTGACGATCAGACTTCCGTAAATAATGGCCGCCTCACGTGCTCCTCCTTGTCGGTGGGTATTACCGCACGGCAATGGAGCCAGCGTTCCTGTTACAGCGTGGCCTCCGGACTTCCGATTGACGAGGCAAAACAGAACGCATCTTTTCCATTGCGCTTGGCCTGGTACATAGCGACATCCGCCTTTCTCAGCAGTTCTGCGGGTGTCAATGCATCCGTCGGGTACACGCTGATGCCAATGCTGGACGTCACGAAAACCTGGTGTTCGCCGATCTGCCGCGCGGACCGGATCATCCGGAGAAGGCTCCGCGCCAGCGTTGGGAGATGGTCCTGGTCTCCGATGCCTTCCAAAACGATGGCAAACTCATCGCCACCAATCCGTGCAACCGTGTCGGAATCGCGCACCGCGTTCTGGAGATCCCGCCCAATCAGGATGAGCAACTCATCGCCGACGCCATGCCCCAGCGTATCGTTGACGGCCTTGAATCCGTCCAGATCGAGGAACATGAGTGCAACCGGCTGTGGCATGCGCCTGGCACGGGCAAGCGCCTGGCTGAGGCGCTCGTCGAGCAGAAGCCGGTTTGGCAGGCCTGTCAGCATGTCGTGGGTGGCAAGATAGCCAAGCCGCTCTACAGTCTGTTGCCGATGCGTAATGTCAGTGCAGATAGCAGCAAAATGCGTGTACTCGTGGTTTGCCCCGCAAATGCCCGCAATCGACAACGACTCCAGGTACACGCCACCATCCTTGCGCCGATTCCACAGCTCGCCTTTCCACTGGCCCGCCTCTCTCAGCGCTTTCCAGAGTCCGCGATAAAACTCCTTCGTCTGTCGTCCGGAATTGAACATGCGAGGGTTGTTGCCGACCAGTTCGGCCTGGCTGTATCCCGTGAGGCGGCAAAATGCGGGGTTCACCTTTTCTATCGTCCCTTCCGCATTCGTAATCATGACCCCATCCAGGGTCATCTCGATTGCCTGGTCCGCCAGCCAGAGGTGATAGCGCGACTCCTCCATGGCGTCGTCACGCTGGCGAACCAGGTGCGTGAAGATAGCGATCGAAATCGTCGCGCCAGTCGCCAGCAGCACAAATGCGAAGGCGGTGGTGATGACCACGCTCAGCATGGTGGCACTTTCCTGCCGAAGCGCGGCCGCCATGGCGACGTTCAGATCGACCTCGCTCGCGATCAGCGTATCCAGCTGATTCAGCGCCTCGACGTTCTGCTCCAGCCAGTCGCGCGTGTCATCGTGTTCGCCGAAGGAAATCCGCTCCAGCGAAGACCGGACGATTCCGCTGAACAAGGTCAGCCGATGCCCGATCTCGGTGGCGAGCACGTCCTCGTGCTGATTGTCTGGCGCATCCGCGCAATACCGGGCCCAAGCGTTGTCGATGGCCCTCAGATTCACATGTATGGCCGCGATGGCCTGGCGTTCCTCTTCGCGGCCGCGCAAGGCAACAAGCCGCCAGAGCAAGCGGCGGATGTCGGTCGCACGTGTCCTGATTTCTGCTAGCTCTTTGATCGGCGCGGTGTTGTGCTCGTAGATTGCCTTCACGTATCCGTCAAACCTCAGCATGACGAACGCGCTTCCGCCGATCAGTGCTGTCAGGGCGACGACCCCGGCAGCTATGGCTTTGATACCTCGACGCCTTAGCGGTTGGGCATATGATTCCATTCCCAATGACGAATGTGGCCAGCAGGCCTTGGGTGTTTCCACAAAGCCAGCGACGAATTGCAACAAGAACGTTGAAGTGTCGGCAGGATACTGGGACTTCACTGCCTCCCCAATCTTCCATGTTGATTCGCATCAAGGCGAAGCCGGAATATGTATTGCAGGAGCTCGCGCAACATGGACGACGTCGGCGACACGCTGCCTTCGACGTCTCCGGCTAGCAACAACTTGCCGCGAATTGCCCACGGTCAATATCGCAGACCCATATCTGGATCCGCAGGCCGTTATTAGCAACCGAAGCACGGCAGCCCATCGGTTAGACACCAGACACCTCGAGTGTGGCCGTGCGTGGCGCGACGGCAGCGTAGGCTGCTATCGCGAGAGAGAGGCCTATCCGCACTTTCGCCTCCATGCAGGCGAACCTAATCCATGAAGATCAATATGAGTCGAAATCCACAGTCCGCCGCATTCGGCGTAGCAACTCAGGCAAGATCCGAACTGACACCTCCCTGCACCACCTCCGAGAACCCAGGATCAGGCGGCACGCCCGCTGATCCGCTCGGTGCCATGATGAGCGATATCGGCGTACTGGGCGATGCGTCGCTACATTTCGGAGCCAGGCTGCTGGTTATTCGAGAGTTGCTCAGAGCCTTGTGCAGCCATCTGCCGACCGCGCTGCGGGCCGGAATCACCAACGAACTGCGAGCCGGTACGGAGCGAATCCTCGCGCACGCCGACGAACGGCCCCTGCCGGACGCCTTCTACCACGCACTTCTGGACGAGATGAACCACTACCTCGAGTGCCTGTGAGGGATTGAAAGCCGACTGCCATATGCCTGAATTCGGAATCCGGCGCAACCATAGTGAGGAATTTATTTAATTCGCCAAATAAAAGATTCATGTCGTGAATCAAAGTCCCCACGCAGAGCTGCGATATTCTGGGGGGAAACCCTGACGGGGCACTCCACGTGCCCCGTGCCCCCGGATTTTTTCACGGCGCGCCATGCGCGGTGATGCCTGCATGGAATGGCTACCACGCATGTCACTTGCCTTTGCCAGAGAGTTACTCATCAAGCGTCATATCTCACGTCGCGGGCCAGCCGCGGCACTGATAGTCGTCCCGATGCTGCTTGGCGGCTGCATCTCGATGGATCCGACCTACGAACGCCCTGCTGCACCAGTGCGGACCGCATGGTCGCCAGATGCCACGGCGCCGGCCGTCACGCCAGCCGCCACGATAGGCTGGCGCGAGTTCTACGCGGACCCCGAGCTTCAGGCACTGATCGGACAAGCGCTCGACAACAACCGGGACTTGCGCATTGGCGCAGCGCGTGTCGCGCAATCGTTTGCTGCCTACGGCATTCAGCGGGCGGAGCAATACCCGTGGATCGGCGCATCCGCCGATGGAACCCGGGCTCGGGTACCCGGTGATCTGAATCTGACTGGTCGACCTCTAATAAGCAGTCAATATCAAGTTGGCGTTGGACTCAGCACGTGGGAGATCGATTTCTGGGGGCGTATTCGCAGTCTCAAGGACGCCGCCTTGCAGAACTATCTGGCGTCCGATGCTGCGCAACGGGCTGTCACACTGTCGATCATCACACAGGTGGCGCAGACGTATCTGGCCATTCGCGAGCTCGACGAACGGATCGCTCTGGCAAAGCAGACAACGGACACCCGGGCCGAATCGCTGCGTATCTTCACGCGCCGGGAACAAGTCGGTTCCGCATCCAAGCTGGAACTGACCGAAGTCATTACCCTTTATCAGCAGGCCCGGGCACTGGTCACCCAACTCGAGCAGGACCGCGCTACACAGTCTCACGCGCTGGAGGTTCTGGTCGGCGCGCCGGCCGATGTCAAGCCGGCCATCGGCCTGGTCAACGACGCCGAGTTGATGCGTCAGATCGACGCTGGCCTGCCATCCGAGCAACTGGAGAACCGGCCCGACATCGTTTCGGCCGAGCACCAGTTGATGGCCGAGAACGCAAACATCGGCGCTGCACGGGCGGCATTCTTCCCGCGAGTGACGCTGACCGGTTTCGCCGGCACGGCCAGCGCGGACCTGGATGGTCTGTTCCGTGGAGGCAGTGGCGTATGGTCCTTCGCACCAAGTATTTCCATTCCGATCTTCCAGGGCGGACAGTTGCGCAGCAACCTCGACCTCGCGAAAGCACGGCGCGTGGAGGCGGTAGCCCAATACGAAAAGACCATCCAGAATGCTTTCCGCGATGTGGCCGATGCCCTGAGCGCGCAGCGCTGGCTGGCCGAACAGGTCGATATTCTGCAACTCACACAGGCGGCCCAGGCCGAACGCCGACGACTGGCGAAGCTGCGCTACGACAATGGTGCCGCAACCTTCCTCGAAGTCCTCGATGCCGAGCGTGATCTGCTTGTCATCGAGCAACAGGCCGTCCAATCGCGCCGCGCCCTGCTTGCCAGCCGCGTCAGCCTGTATGCCGCACTGGGCGGTGGCACAGCCGTCGCCTCGCCGTCGGAGGTGGCCGCTCCGGAAGTTGCGCCCGCCAGTGCAGCGCCTGACGCCAAGCCCTCCACACCTTCTACTGCTCGTTAACCAAGTCGGCCCATGAAGCTTCCTACCAACAAGCTCGTTCCCGCCCTGGTCGTGCTCGCTGTCGTCGCCGGCGGCTGGTACGCGTGGGATCGCCTGCGTGACAACGGCCCCGGCGAAGGTTTCGCGCGCGGTAACGGCCGCATCGAGGCCACCGAGGTCGATGTGGCGACCAAGCTCGCTGGCCGCGTCAGCGACATCCTCGTCTTTGAAGGCGATTTCGTGACGGCCGGCCAGCCACTGGCCCAGATGCAGATCACCACGCTCGAGGCCCAGCACGATGAAGCCGTGGCCCAGCATCAACAGGCCATCAACGCAGCCGCGGCGGCTGTGGCGCAGGCCGCGGCGCGCAAGAGCGACAAGGCCACGTCGGAAGCGTTGGTCGGCCAGCGCGAGGCCGAGCTCGACGCGGCGCTCCGCCGGCGCGCACGCTCCGAAACCTTGTCCAAGGAAGGCGCCTCGTCGATCCAGGAACTGGACGATGACCGGGCGCGGGCGCGCAGCGCCCAGGCGGCCGTTACCGCAGCTCGCGCCCAGGTGGCCGCTGCCCAGTCTGCCATCGAGGCTGCCCAGGCACAGGTAGTTGGCGCGCAGTCGACGGTCGCCGCCACGCAGGCCACTATCGCCCGCATCCGAGCCGATATCGACGACAGCGAACTGAAGGCACCGCGCGACGGCCGGATCCAGTACCGCGTGGCGCAGCCGGGCGAGGTGCTCGGCGCTGGCGGCAAGGTACTGAACCTCGTTGACCTGTCGGATGTGTACATGACCTTCTTCCTGCCCGAAGCACAGGCCGGTCGGCTTGCCATCGGCCAGGACGCCCGAATCATTCTGGACGCCGCGCCGGAGTATGTGATTCCGGCCAAGATCTCCTTTGTCTCGAGCACTGCGCAGTTCACGCCAAAGACCGTCGAAACGGAAAGCGAGCGTCAGAAGCTGATGTTCCGGGTTCGCGCCAAGATCGACCCGGATCTGCTGCGCAAGCATCTGAAGGTGGTCAAGACGGGGCTGCCGGGCGTGGCATGGGTCAAGCTCGATGCCAAGGCAGAGTGGCCCGCGTCGCTGACCACCAAACTACCTTGAAGACCGCGTAATGAACGTCTCGACGGGTACGCACGAGCACGTTGCCGAAGTCGCGCACGTCACGCTGCGCTATGGCAAGACGGTTGCTCTCGACGACATTTCGCTGGAGTTTCCCGCGGGCCGCATGATCGGCGTGATCGGTCCCGATGGTGTTGGCAAGTCGAGCCTCCTGTCGCTGGTGGCCGGTGCGCGGGCCGTGCAGGAAGGCACGGTCACCGCGCTCGGCGGTGACATGTCGCGCAAGGACCATCGCGACGCCGTCTGCCCGCGCATCGCCTATATGCCGCAGGGGCTGGGCAAGAACCTCTACCCGACATTGTCGGTCGAGGAAAACCTGCAGTTCTTTGCCAGACTGTTCGGCCACGGTGCGGCCGAGCGGCGTCATCGCATCGACGACCTCACGCGCAGCACCGGTCTGCAGCCGTTCCTGGATCGCCCGGCCGGCAAACTCTCCGGCGGCATGAAGCAGAAACTTGGCCTTTGCTGCGCGCTGATCCACGACCCCGACCTGCTGATTCTGGACGAGCCGACCACCGGCGTGGATCCCCTCGCACGCGCACAGTTCTGGGATCTGATCGCCCGCATTCGCCAGGATCGTCCGGGCATGAGCGTGATCGTCGCCACCGCCTACATGGATGAAGCCCAGCGCTTCGACTGGCTGGTGGCAATGGACAGCGGCAAGATCCTCGATACCGGGACGCCGGCAGAACTGCTGGCCCGCACCGGCGCCGCCGATCTCGAAGGCGCGTTTATCGGGCTGCTGCCCGAGGAGAAGAAGCGTGGCTACGAGCCCGTGGTGATCGCGCCGTTGGCCGTGGACGAAAACACCCCGATCGCCATCGAAGCGAAAGACCTGACCATGCGCTTCGGCGATTTCGTCGCCGTGGACCACGTGCAGTTCAAGATCCGGCGGGGCGAGATCTTCGGATTCCTCGGCTCCAATGGCTGCGGCAAGTCCACGACGATGAAGATGCTGACCGGTCTGCTGCCCGCCAGCGACGGACGCGCGTGGCTGTTCGGCCAAGAGGTGGATCCGCGCGATATCGACACCCGCCGCCGCGTGGGCTACATGTCGCAGGCGTTCTCGCTTTACACCGAACTGACGGTGCGCCAGAACCTGGTGCTTCACGCCCAGCTCTTTCACGTGCCGAGGGAGGACATCGAGGTCCGCGTGGAGGAAATGGCCCAGCGCTTTGGGCTGCAGGACGTGATGGAGAGCCTGCCGGACGGCTTGCCGCTCGGTATGCGCCAGCGGCTTTCGCTGGCCGTGGCAATGGTGCATAAGCCCGAGTTGCTGATCCTCGACGAGCCGACCTCCGGCGTCGATCCCGTGGCGCGTGACAACTTCTGGCGGCTGTTGGTTGCGCTGTCCCGCGAGGATCACGTTACGATCTTCATCTCCACGCACTTCATGAACGAGGCGGCCCGCTGCGACCGCATCTCGCTGATGCACGCGGGCAAGGTGCTGGTCAGCGACCCGCCGGAGAAGATCGTCAGCGATTGCGGCGCGGGTACGCTGGAAGCCGCCTTTATCGACTACCTCGTGGCAGCCGGTGGCGGCACGCAGGCGGCCGCGGAAGACACGGAGGCCCCTGCGTCCCCGGTAGAGGCCCAGGCGGAGACAGAAGCAAGGAGCAAGCATCAGCCATTCTCGCTCGGTCGCATGTACAGCTACCTGTGGCGCGAGTCGCTGGAGCTTCAACGCGACCCGGTGCGCCTGACCCTGGCCATGCTGGGCTCCGTGATCCTGATGCTTGTAATGGGCTTCGGCATCAGCATGGACGTTGAGGATTTGACCTATGCGGTCCTCGACCGCGACCAGACCACATTGAGCGAGAACTACGCGCTCAATATCGCCGGCTCGCGCTACTTCGTCCAGAAGCCGCCACTTGAGAGCTATGCCGACATGGACGCGCGCCTGCGCAGCGGCAAGCTGGCCCTGGCTATCGAAATCCCGCCCGGCTTCGCGCGCGATGTGGCGCGTGGCAAGCAAGTCCAGATCGGCGCCTGGATCGACGGCGCCATGCCGACGCGGGCCGAAACCGTTCAGGGCTATGTCCAGGGTATGCACCAAGCCTGGCTGGCGGATCAGGCGCTACGGCGTTACGGTGTGCGGGCCACATCGAATGTCTCGATCGAAACCCGTTTCCGCTATAACCCAGACGTCAAGAGCCTGCCCGCGATGGTGCCGGCTGTGATTCCGCTGCTACTGATGATGATGCCGGCGATGCTGACCGCCCTGTCGGTCGTGCGCGAAAAGGAACTCGGCTCCATCCTGAATCTGTACGTCACCCCCGTCACGCGAACCGAGTTCCTGCTGGGCAAGCAGATGCCGTATGTCGCTCTTGGGATGCTGAATTTCTTCCTGATGTCGTTCCTGGCAGTCACTCTGTTTGGGGTGCCAGTGAAAGGCAACTTCCTGGCGCTGGTGCTGGCGGCCCTGATCTTCAACGTCGTGTCCACGGGCGTTGGCCTGTTCGCGTCCACGTTCACCCGTAGCCAGATCGCCGCCCTCTTCTTCACGATGATCGGCACGATGATCCCGACCATACAGTTCTCGGGTCTCCTGACGCCGGTATCCTCGATGGAGGGTGCGGGCAAGGTGATCGGCGGCATCTATCCCGCCACGCACATGCTCATCATCAGCCGTGGCGTGTTCAACAAGGCGCTTGGCTTCTCCGATCTTTACGCTTCGTACTGGCCGATGCTGATCGCCATCCCCGTCATTCTCGGGTTGACGGTGGCACTGCTAGCCAAGCAGGACAAATGATGGACGTCGCGCCCAACGCCTCCACCCCAGCAGCCCCAGCGACCCCACCCGCTCGCACCGATGCGCGACGCGGCACGTTGCGCCATCTGGCGAATATCTACCGGCTCGGCGTCAAGGAACTCTGGAGCCTGGCGCGTGACCCGATCATGCTGGTGCTGATCATCTACACGTTCACGGCCTCGGTGTACACAGCCGCCACGGCCCAGCCAGATACACTGCACATGGCGCCGATCGCCATCGTTGACGAGGACCATTCGCCGCTGTCGCAACAGATCGCTTCCGCCTTCTTCCCGCCGCAGTTCACCATGCCGCAGATGATCACGTCGTCGGAGGTCAACGCAGGTATGGATGCGGGCAACTACACGTTCGCGCTCAATATCCCGCCGAATTTCCAGCGGGATGTCCTGGGCGGACGCTTCGCCGAGATTCAGCTCAACGTCGACGCCACGCGCATGAGCCAGGCATTTACTGGCAGCGGTTACATCCAGCAGATCGTCTCGGGCGAAATCCAGACGTTCGTGGACCGGTACCGCTCCACCACCCGGCTTCCCGTGGAACTGGCGCTGCGTGTGCGGTTCAACCCAACGCTGACACTGGCATGGTTCGGCGCGCTGAACCAGATCATCAACAACATCACCATGCTGTCGATCATCCTGACCGGCGCCGCGCTGATCCGCGAGCGTGAGCACGGCACGATCGAACACCTGCTGGTCATGCCCGTCACGCCGTCGGAAATCATGCTCAGCAAGGTCTGGTCTATGGGGCTGGTGGTGCTGGTCGCCGCCGCCATGTCACTGCTGTTGATCGTGCGTGGCGCCTTGCACGTGCCGATCGCCGGGTCGGAGACGCTCTTCCTGTGTGGCGCCGCGCTGCTCCTGTTCGCCACCACCTCGATGGGCATCTTCATGGCCACGCTGGCACGCTCGATGCCGCAGTTCGGCATGCTGCTCGTGCTCGTGCTGATGCCGCTGCAGATGTTGTCCGGCGGAAATACGCCACGCGAAAGCATGCCGGAGGTTGTCCAGTACATCATGCTGGCGGCGCCCACCACCCACTTCGTGGAACTCAGCCAGGCGATCCTGTTCCGTGGCGCGGGCCTTGAGGTCGTATGGGTGCAGTTCGTCGCGCTGTTCGTGATCGGGGCGGCGTTTTTCGTGATATCGCTGCGGCGCTTCCGCAAGACGATCAGCCAGATGGCGTAAAAGAAGGAGCCGTCCGATGGACGGCGTTCCATCTACCGCCGATCTCGGACTCGACACCTTCGCGAGGCCGGCAACGCCGATATCCTCTACTCCGCCGCGGGCGCCAGCCGTGGCGTCCTCGGCGTGGAAGCAAAAGCGAACGCAACCTGGATCAGCCCGAGGGTCAAGCCAAGGGACGCACCGACCTTCCACGCCAGCGAGTAACTCTGCATCTGGTCGTAGAGCCAGCCACCACCGAAGGCGCCAATGAAACTCCCGATCTGATGGCTGAAGAACGCCACGCCGGCGATCATTGCCTGCCAGCGCAGACCAAACGTCTGGGCAATCCACCCCTGCACCAGCGGCGACACCCCGAGCCACAGAAAGCCCATGATCGCGGAGAACATCATCGTGGTTTCTGGTGTCGGCAGTGCGTGGAAGAACCAGATGAAGCCGATGGATCGGCAGATGTAGATGCCACCCAGCAATAGCAGCTTGTTGACCCTGCCGCCGGCCCATCCAAAGAACAGGCTTCCCAGAATATTGAATCCGCCGATCAGGCCGAGCGCCTTGGCGGACAACATCGGATCCATGCCGCAGACTTCCAGATATGCGGGAAGGTGCGTGGTCAGGAAGACCAGTTGCATGCCGCATACCGTATAGGCGAGCGCCATGACGACGAACGGAGGGTGTCGCAGCGCGGTCATCAGGGCCTGGCGGCCGCTCTGTTCCGGCTGCGCCCGCGCCGCCGGCGCTTCCCGCACCTTGTCCGCGCGGCCCGCAAACCATGCGGCGGGCAACATCACGACCGCCAGCACTGCAAAGGCTGCCACGCCCATGCGCCAGCCCCATTCGCCGGTGATGCCCTGGCCCAGGGGCGCCGCGATCATCGCACCGATCGATCCCGAAGCAGACACCAGGCCCAGAATCATGCTTCGCACGTTCTGACTGACCGCGCTCGACGCCGCGGCCATGGCCAAGGCTGTGCCCGTAGTGGCCATGGCCATGCCAATCAGCACACCAGCACCAATCACCACGGCCCACAAGCCATTAGCCGTGGCCAGCAACACCAGTCCGATGAGATACAGCAACGATCCCCCCATCATCAGCGGACGAAAACCGGTCCGGACCGCCAGCGCGCCGGCGAATGGCTGCAGCAAGCCCCAGGTGAGGTTTTGCACCGCTACCGCGATGGTGAAGTCGCCCACCGTTATCCCGATGTCCCGCGTCAGCGGCGGCACGAAGATTCCGAGACTCTGACGCAGTCCCATGGCAAGGGACAGCATGACTGACGCGCCGATGAGAATCGGCAAGACGGGGCGCAGCGAGGATCGAGAGGACATATCGTGGTTCTATTTTGTGTCCTGCCTTGGTGAAGACAGGTTCGCCCATTCTCCATTAATTGCGCCGTCAAGGAAATGCTCCCGAACACCAGTGCTAGCCTGCCCTGCAGAAACCGGACGGGTCGTATGCCTGCCTAGTTCCTTTCGCGCCTCTCACGCCTTCCGCTCATTTAAAATCTCTCCCGATCTAGCCTGCGGTATCGCAATGACAGGTTTGCCGGGTTCCGCTACAAAGCCTGGTTGGCATCAGCCGCCGCACAATATTCCCCAGTTTCCCCCAGGAGTCAGCCATGAATGATCCACAAAAGTCCCCGCCCACCGTTGCCGAAGGCTGGCAGGCGCCGCCGGACCGCACCAGTGTGACGGACGATGCGCGCGTGGAGGACATCATCCCGCTGCCCCCGCCCGAGCACTTGATCCGTTTCTTCCCCATCCGTGGCACCCCCGTTGAATCGCTGGTCACCCAGACGCGCCAGCGCATCTCCCGCATTCTGCATGGCAGTGATGACCGGCTGCTCGTGATCATGGGCCCCTGCTCGATCCACGACCCGCAGGCCGCGCTCGACTACGCACGGCGTCTGGCGGCCGAACGCGAGCGCTACGCGGACTCGCTGGAAATCGTGATGCGGGTGTATTTCGAGAAGCCCCGCACCACGGTCGGCTGGAAGGGCCTGATCAACGACCCCTACCTGGACGAGAGCTATCGCATCGACGAAGGCCTGCGCATCGCGCGCAGCCTGCTGGTGGATATCAACCGTCTCGGGTTGCCGGCGGCCGGCGAGTTCCTGGACGTCATTTCGCCCCAGTACATCGGCGATCTGATCTGCTGGGGCGCGATTGGCGCCCGCACGACCGAAAGCCAGGTACACCGGGAACTGGCTTCGGGTGTGTCCGCGCCCATTGGCTTCAAGAATGGCACCGATGGAAACATCAAGATCGCGATCGATGCAATCCAGGCCGCATCGCGCCCGCACCACTTCCTTGGTGTGCACAAGAACGGCCAGGTCGCAACGGTCCATACCAAGGGCAATCCGGACTGCCACGTCATTCTTCGCGGCGGCAAGGCGCCCAACTACGATGCGGAAGCTGTCGCCGCAGCCTGCAAGGAACTGGAAGCGGCGCGGCTGCGCAATTCGTTGATGGTGGATTGCAGCCATGCCAACAGCAACAAGCAGCACCAACGCCAGATCGACGTCGCGCGCGATGTGGCGCAACAGATCAGCGGCGGGAGCCAGTCGATCTTCGGCCTGATGGTCGAGAGCCATCTGGTACCCGGGGCGCAGAAGTTCACCCCAGGAGAACACAACCCGTCGGTTCTGACTTATGGTCAAAGCATCACGGACGCCTGCATCGGGTGGGAGGACTCCGTGACGGTGCTGGAACTGCTGAGCGAGGCGGTGAATGTGCGGCGCGGGGTGAACAGGAAGGCTTAACCGGTGATCCAGACGGGAGATGACCGGTCGGGGCTTGCCAATGTCCACCTGACAATCGGCAAGCCTCGAGCGGAAATCTCTGTCAGCGATTAATGTCTAGCGCCTTTCCGGTATCTCGAAGATGTCCCAACCCTTTCGCTGGGTCTTGAGGAAGGCCTCGATCGATTCCACGGTCACGGTACGGATCCTGCCCGCAAACCGCAGGGAATCAGGGTGATCATCGAATGCCACGTTGGCCTTGAACATCCGTCCACCGAGTCGGGTCAGCGTGCCAACCTCCATTTCGGACGGCTTGTAGCCCGCCATCTCCAGCCACGCTTGTGCTTGCCCACGGTCACGGATCGTGGCATCGCGCGCGCTTGCGGCGGCAACGGTTTCGATGACCCAGCCGTTTGAATTCTGATAGCGCGTCGAGAACGGATATGCCACGAGGCTGTAAAGCTCGTCATGGACGGCGCGGAGAGCCTGTCCATCCGACAGACGCGAAAGTAGCGCCTTCGCCGTGTCTTCGGGCGGCACCATGACCAGAGTGTCGAACAGGAACAGATCGTCCAGATAGAAGTTCCCAACACCTTCATACCAAAGGTCCGACTGGTTCGTTCCACAAGTATTCAGCAGATGGGCGATGCGCCACGGTGCCCCGGGCGCGCTCCGATAGACGATGCCCACATGGCTGTACTTGAGTCCGTACTTGCTGAGGTCCTGCCCGACCCGACCCAGCAGCGCGACCTGCACGTCCCGGCGGTCCAGTTCAGCGGTCACCCGCTGAGCGGTTGCCATTGCCGTTTGCAGTACCGCCGGCGTGAGCGGGCTGTCATTGCACGGCTGGCCGGCAAAAGCCTCCGGCGAACCGGCCAGGCACAGCGCGACAATCGCGCTGGCGGCAAAGGCTCCGACACGTCTCGCTTTCATCTTGCTGCCCCTTGCTGAACAACGGGGCTCGTGCCAGGCACGCGCGAATGATGCAATAGCGCCTCACCTGCCGCATTGGGCAGGAAGGCCAGGACCTTCCCCGATGCGACCAGCACGGTGCCAGTCGACTGCGCGACCACGTTTACCGTGGTGCCAACGGAGAGTCCAACCGCCTCCACCGCGCCACGCGTCACCTTCAAAGACGCCTTGCCAGCCTGCCTGGAGCCCTCCAGCAGCACATCGAATGCGTCCTTTCCTGCCTCGGTGATGCCCGTGACAACGAGGACACTCCCCACCCCCGCGATCGAGACCAGCGCCGCGGCCGGATCGCTGCCTTCGGCACTCGCGGCGACACTGGCAGCCGGGCTGGCAATGATCGACAGCGTGCCAACGGAGATCTGCTCGGAGGGTGATTGATGGTTGACCGATTGAGCCAGGGAAATTGCGGGAAGACCGGCTGCGGCCAGAAGACAAATGAACGATCGGAGTGGCGTCATCAGGGAAACACGAGGCAAAGAAGCGAGGAGGCGAAATTGCGGTCAAGGGCGCTCCAGGTGGAGTCCCGGCACAGGGCCGCTGTAGTAGCTGCCATGCTTCGCCAGACTGTAGGGGGCCGAGATGACTTCGGGGTTCAGAGGCAGCACAAGCTGGCCGGAGAAATTTCTGGAAAGCCTTTGCGGATAGGTCGCAAGGCAGGTGCGCCACTGCATCGCGTCAACAGGATTCGTCCGTCACAGCCCAATGGGACAGGAAGGAGGGACACGCCCTCAGCGCTTACGCATCGCCCTGCCCGTACACAGTCGTCATGTGACTATCCAGCGATGCCAGCAGCACCGCATCCTTCATGTTCCCCAATGACGACGCGCCCATATAGCCGCGCATCTCGCTAGCGCAGGCAATGGCGGCTTCCACTTCGCGCATCGCCAGGATTTCCGCCGTCATGCTTGCCGCCATGACGTACAGCGCTTCGGGATCTGGTGCGTTCGTGTCGCGCTGCCTCTGTCGGGCGAAGATGTCGCCGAACGACTCGAGCAGCTCGGCGCATTTGAAACTGCCTCCCATCGTCGTGCTGTAGTACCAAAACTGCTCATCTTCGTCGACCTCCAGCTCGCCGCCGTCCCGGATATGTTGCAACATGCTTTCGAGCGGCGCGAAGAGCTTGTCGAGCACCCACGGCTGCAAGCGTCCGGGGAGATGGGCCTCTGCCTGACGTGGACGATACGGCTTGCGGGGGCGGCTACTTTTTCCCATTTTCGTGCGGGGACGCCAGACGAATGACGACAAGCAGGATGACGCCGAGGATTGCGAGTGCTCGCCCCGTCAGCATGACAAACTGCTGGAATTCGACCGCTGTCATGCGCGCCTCCCAGTGATCTCCGGGAGCGCAGACCCCGGTGCGGGAGGCGATACCAACGTCAACGGCAAGGCATTCGGTTGCGCGCCGGCATTTGCTTCCAACAGCAGTGCTAACGCGGCCTTGCGCAGCAGACTGTCTGTCGGAAGAATCTCGGTTAGCGTCTTGAGTTGGCGAATAGCATCGGTCGCTTCGCTGCCAAGGCGCGAAGGTGGGGCTTGATGCATAGATACTTGGGACTGCACGACTGTTCCTGAAGAAAGCCCGTATACCAACAGCAAGTGCAATTGGATGGGAACAGATGTTTCCCAAGCTCTGGCGGGAACAGTCACAATTGGCCGGCAAAGCGAACTTCTGCCTGACCTATCCGGGGCATGCAGTGCTGCCCAATGTCGATGCTGCCTGCAGCTACGGTAATGACATCAGCGCATCATTGCCAATGAGCGGCCAGTCAGCACGCCCCGAACGTTCAATCCTCGAAATCACTGCGCACCACCAGCACAGGGATCCTGGATTGCGTCAGTACGCCCTCTGAAACGCTACCAAGCACCATACGCTTGATGCCGCGTCGGCCATGCGTTCCCATTACGATCAGATCTGCGTCCCAGTCATTGGCTTCGCTGGTGATCGTGTCGGCAATCTGCCCTGCTGCCGACCCGGCCTCTTCAAGCAGTTCGGTGGAATAGTGCAAGCCGTTGGCTTCCATCTTCGAGCGAGCATGTTCCAGTATCCGCTTGCCGATTGCCGCGGTTGCCGCCTCGGCGGGCGTCAAGGTGCTGCCAAGCGCCTGTGTGACAACAAATAATGCCTTGACCTCCGCGCTCATGGCTTTTGCGACGGTCACGGCCTGCGCAAGGGCAAGCTCGGCGGCATCACTATCATCAACAGCCAACAGGATTTTCTTGTACACGATGACCTCCTCCTCTTCTGTTTGTGGAATCGTCTGGCGAATTGCGCTTATCGGAACACGAGAACGGGGATCGTGCTATGGGAGAGCACGTCCTGCGTGACGCTGCCAAGCAGCAGCTTTCCCAACCCCTTTCGACCGTGAGACGCCATGAAAATGACATCGCACTGCAATTCATTGGCTTTCTCGATAATCCCAAGATGTGGTGCCGAGGCGGAGGACGTTTTTCCGATACACGGTACTCCCGCCAATGCGGCTGCGGCTTCAATCCGGGAGAGTTCCTCCCGGGCCGCACTTTCAAGCCTGCTCGCGACACTTTCGGTATCGACCGCCGCGCTCATCGAAATGGACAAGCGAGGCTCTTCCTTGCAAATGTATGGCGTCAGACGGGCCCTGGTGCTACGGGCAAATTCAATGGCCGCCGATACAGCCTTGCGCGATTGGTCGGAACCGTCAACGGGCAGCAGGATGTGTTTGAACATAGAGGTCTTGGGTTGAGGGCGAATCGGTTTGCAAACGGCTGACCGATTGCCGAACTGGCGGCATTCCCCTGCCTTCAGGCACGGGATACCGGCACGGCATACGGGGAGCGTTTCTCGATTCGTAAACTGAATCGATTTAGTTACAGTATCCCCGTACCGCCCCGGTCTCCTTGACTGGAGTCAACGTCCCGATGCCGGCCCTCTCCGACACGTGCTCCCACGGGAAGCGGCCGGCAAAAATCCAGAGCATTGATAGCCATCAGAGCGAACTGCCGCGATTTAGTGGCTTGCAGAGACGCCGGGGCGACATCTGGGTAATGCTACGAATCCCCTGGTCAATTTGGATTTCCCACGGATTTGGCATTCAGACCGGAAACATCTGAAATCGGGTGAGCAACCCGGTAGCCGCGGGTAACGCGCCATCCATTTGCATCGCTACGCTTGGCTCGCGTGGCACGAAATGTCAACGCCCTGGCTGTTCATGCAAAGTCGATCGCCAGTTGCCCACCTATGCTGGGGCTCTTGAATCCATGTTCGGTTCATGCTTGAGCGCCCCCGTCAGCAACCCCGTCCACGACACACGCCGGGACATTCCGCATGTGAATGCCCCCGGATCGCCGATCGAAGTGCAGACCCTGCTTCGCAGGGGATGAAGAACCGATCGTCCGTTAGTCCCCGGCACAGCCTGCACACGCGCTCCATGCACTGAAGATGGGGCACGCACCCATTGAGGCGCGGGATCCGGCTACACCTCGACCACCCGTTGAACGATACGCGGCGCCGCGCGCGTCGGCGCGCGGGTATCGCCTGGATCTGGCGCCCGAACAGCTTTCAACACTATCAAGGAGACCTCGTGAACACCCTGAATGGCTATGACTACGAAGACCTGCAGCTTGGCATGACCGCAAGCTACGCCAAGACCATCACTGAAACCGATATCGAGTTGTTCGCGACGGCTTCCGGCGACAACAACGCCATCCATCTTGACGACGACTTCGCGAAGACCACGCCGTTTGGCGGGCGCATCGCCCACGGGATGCTGACGGCCAGCGTGATCTCGGCAGCGTTGGCCAGTCGCCTGCCCGGCCCGGGATCGATCTACCTGAGCCAGAACCTGCGCTTCAGGGCCCCGGTGAAGCCTGGTGAAACCGTGCACGTGACAGTCACGGTCACGGATCTCCAACCGGAGAAACGGCGTGTCGCGCTCAGCACGGTCTGCATGGTCCAGGACAAAGTCGTGGTCGACGGTGACGCCCTGATCATGCCAACGTCAGCAAAACGACGCGAGCAATGAGCCGCGCAACCGTCCGACATAACACGCCATTCGTCATGAGAACGCCAATGCCTGTGCCGACACCGCTTGCCAATCCGCTGCTGAACGGCTTTCCCTCGCCGCTGACGTCGCTCGCGGAGCTATTCGCCTACCCACGCTACCTGCCCAGCGGCATCGACATGCCCCGCCTGATGCAGTCCGGCTTCCGGCACCTTGAAGGTCAGTTTTCGATACTGGCCTCGGCATTCGGTCAGGCCGGAGCAGACCAAAAGCCGGACCGCCGGTTCGCGGTGAAGGACTGGGACGAGAACCCGTGGTACCGGATGCTCAAGGAAGGTTATCTCCTCAATGCCAAGACGCTTGCCGAACTGGCCGAGTCGATCCATCTGAACGACGACGACAAGAGCAAACTGTCCTTCTTCCTGGGGCAACTCGTCGATGCCATGAGCCCGTCCAACTTCCTGGCCACCAACCCGGAAGCCATCCGGCTGGCATTGGAGACCAACGGTGAGAGCCTCCTGAACGGCTTCGCGAACTATGTCGAGGACATGCGCCAGCGGCGCATCGCCATCACCGACGAGTCGGCGTTCGAGGTGGGCCGTGACGTCGCCACATCCGAAGGCGCCGTGGTGTTCGAATGCGATGTGATGCAGCTGATCCAGTACAAGCCGCTGACGTCGAAGGTGATGTCGCGCCCGCTGGTGATCGTGCCGCCCTGCATCAACAAGTACTACATCCTCGATCTCCAGCCGGAGAACTCCTTCGTCCGTTTCGCCTGCGAACAGGGTTACACGGTCTTTGTCACTTCGTGGCGCAATCCGCAAGAAGACATGCGCGGTACCACCTGGGACGACTATGTGGAAGGTGTCATCAAGGCGCTGGAGGTCAGCCGTGCCATCGGTGGCGCAAGCCAGGTGAACGCGCTGGGCTGGTGCGTCGGCGGCACGCTGCTGACCTCGGCCCTGGCAGTCCAGGAGGCACGCGGCGAAGACATGGTGGCCAGCATGACACTGCTGACGACCATGCTCGACTTCACCGACCCGGGCGACCTAGGTTTCTTCCTCGACGAAACCACCGTGGCGGCGCGCGAGCAGACCATTGGCACCGGTGGCATTTACTCTGGCAAGGAACTGGCCTTCGTCTTCCAGACCCTGCGACCCAACGACCTGATCTGGCCGTACGTCGTCACCAACTACCTGAAGGGGAAATCGCCGGCGGCCTTCGACCTGCTCTATTGGAACGCCGATGCGACCAACCTGCCCGGCCCCATGTACGCGTGGTACCTGCGCAATATGTACCTGGAAAACCGGCTATGCAAACGCGACGAGTTGTCGATGTGCGGGCATTCGATCGACCTGGGCAAGATCAAGGTGCCGAGCTACGTCCTGGCCACCAAGGAGGATCACATCGTCCCCTGGCAGTCGGCCTATCGCAGCACGCAACTGCTCGGTGGCGATAGCGAGTTCGTGCTGGGCGAAAGTGGCCACATCGCCGGTGTCATCAATCCGGCCTCCAAGCAGAAGCGCGGCTACTGGAGCGCCGGCGCACAGGGAGATCATGCAGAGGACTGGCTCGCTTCCGCACAGTCCACGCCGGGAAGCTGGTGGACGCACTGGAGCGCCTGGCTCAAGCGTCACGGCGGCAAGCAAAAGGCGGCGCCGGCGAAGCTCGGCGACAGCAGGTTCCAGCCGATCGAACCCGCGCCGGGCCGGTATGTGAAGGTCAGGGTCGAGTAAGTCTCAGCGGCCATAGCGCGCAACACTCGCGGCGCAGCCTGACGACCCGGACTCCGCTCACGGTACGCGCCGTAGCCGCGACACGCTCGCGGCTACGGGCACGATAACCGCGAGCCCAGCTATTGCCGTGACCCCCATGCGGTGATCGGGGCGAAGGAATATAGCCACTAGCACGCCGACGATGATCAGGATGCCTGCCCATGTGAGCCACGGGTAAAGCCACATGTGCAGAGGCATCTTCTGAGTCTCCGCATCGACCTTGGCACCCACCTGCAGTTGGGTAGCGGCAATGGCCAGTTACACCAGCGGAGCATGTGTTCCTATTCCATCTTTATCAAACTATTCCCATACGTTTTCGATCATTGCTTTATCGCAATGGATTGTGCAGGGGGCATCAATCCCTTTGACGTAGACGGGACTAAGGCACCGGCGCGGCCGCGTCCTTCGACAACCCAAGCGGCGCGGCAGCGAGCGCCAGCCGCAACGTCTACGTGGTGGAATGGTGGAACCAAAGTACCCGCAAGATCATGCTGGTACATTAAAGGAAGCTCCCAGTCCTTACCGGGCATCGATCAACGTATGCTTACGGATTGCCTTGCCCAGTGCAGTCCTGATTTACACGACGGGCGCTGACTCTCCACCGCTTACTGCTCGTGGTTCCGATGATGCGATCGATGCTTTCAAATATGCTGCGTTTCCGATCAATGATCGATGACCGCTTCGTTGTGGGGCACTTATGAGCGGGCTCCATGCCGCCTGGCGCAACCAGACTGATGACGCGCACACCCCACGAGCCCGTGCCATCGGGTTAAGCGACCCATGCCGATGCCAACGTGCAGTGTTGCTGGGAGACCGTCCGACTGTCGTCGTCATTCATCAAGGGTCGTCTCGCCTCAACGCCGATTTGGATGTCGTTGGCCACTCCTGATGCAGTGACAGCGCCATAGACCGATGGCTGCGACGGCGGCAGTCGTGCTCATTGGATGAGCACGGTCAATTGACTGTTGGCGTCTGAACCACGTACGTTCGCCACGTGTGTGGACGTCGCTGGCTGGATTCGGAGGGCACGTGGGAGGGAACACTCACAATTTGCCGGCGCAAGACGATGAGACCGGCGCGAACAAAAAAAACGGGCCGACGGGTGACGGCCCGGAAAGGGGGTCCACGAGTTTGAACCTTCCACACGTGCGTACGCAGCTTAGCGCATGGGGCTGGCAGAGCGGTATAGGCGCGCGCCTAAATGGCGCTTGTGTAACGATTCCCTGCGCTGCGGCATTGGGGAACGCGGCGGTTACCAGCGTCATTAACAATGTAGTGCTCTTGCGGAAACGAGTGCTTCGGCGTTTGCATGCACTTTCGTCATTGCGTAGACATAGACCGGCTCAGGATAGGAAGTTGGCGGGATTGGGAAAGCGCGTAATGTCGACACCGATCTCAGCCACGGGGACTCGCGGGAGTGCCCTTGCCTGAGGCGATGGTCATGAGC
This sequence comes from Cupriavidus sp. HMR-1, assembly GCF_000319775.1. Classification (NCBI taxonomy): domain Bacteria; kingdom Pseudomonadati; phylum Pseudomonadota; class Betaproteobacteria; order Burkholderiales; family Burkholderiaceae; genus Cupriavidus; species Cupriavidus sp. HMR-1. Next base: position 40,645 of record NZ_ANKP01000238.1, on the reverse strand, counting down.
ATGGTCCGGCCCGCTGCCGCCGCTAACAGGACACTGCCGAGCACGAGGTTGGCGTCCTTGCGCACGTTCTGGGTACGCAGGCGATTCTGAATGATCTCGCGGACGAGTCAGCGTGACTCCAATGTCACGCGTTCGCAACGCGGCTCAAGCAGTTTAGGCCGCGTCCTACTAGACCTTCGCGTCCGCTAATTTGACAATGCCCTGCATCCTATGCCGACGCGACAAAGGGAACGCGCATGTTCCAGACCAAGGCCATTGAAATCGAGTTGGGCACGGTTCCCGCCGCAGAATCGTGCGCGCAGGTTGACCATAAGGACTACAGCGAGCGTTCGAGACGCGAATGTGCTGTGTACATCCGACTGTTGCGACGAGTTTTCAACGAACCCAACCCTGGTCTGCTGACATTCGTGCGTCGCAGCTTTCCGCATGGGCTCGGGCGGTACAACAGCGTGGTGGCCGTCATGACAACTGAAGGTGCCATGCTGTTCGACCAGCAATTGGTACCGCACGAGTGGGACCACATCGCCCGTGCCGAACTGACGTGGCTCCGGCTGCGACAGAAGTGGTGCGAGACAGTGCATGCCCGTCCATCTGCAAAGGCATTGGTACCGGACATCTTTCTCCACCACGCGATCCCCAACTTCCCCAACCATCCTGCGGCAATATGGTGGGCAATGGGCTACATGCCCATTCCTGCGAACTATGCAACCGCCGTTCAATGAGCCTCGACTATGAAAAGCTTGCAATCCATGCCGACTATCGTGGTCCATTTGGACGGTGGCCGTGTGCGGCATTTCGAAAGCGATGACCCCGTGATCGTAATCGTGGTCGACCACGATGCTGAGGGCACCGATGCACACGAAGTGAAAACGCTGCCAAAAGGCGGCGCGGCGACAGTCCGTCAGCAGTTGGTCGTTGACGTGGCGCGCGAGACGGTTGAGGCGTGGCGCTGGCTGGCCCGAGGCTGAGACGCAATGCCAGGTGCTCTCCCATCTGGAGCCCCTCCGGCTGGGCGGTCTCCCGCAACCTACTGAGAGACCGGTACATTCAACCAGATCAACGACTAGTTCATTGCCGCCCAGAAGACGGCAGACCAGGTTGACACGGATCCCTAGCCGAGTTCAGCAAGTCGAGCAGAAAATCATACATATCCAGCAGTGACGCACCAACCTGCTGCACTTCCGAGCGCGGCGCCGCTTCGTACAGAACATCCAGTCGACGAACAAGCTGGACCAGGTAAGGTTGATTCAGCATCGTCAGGGCTGAAGCGGCCCGATGACACCAGAGGTGCAGGCCTGTGGGTGAAAGCTCCGCCAGATGCTTGCGAAGTGCCTCACGATCTTCCTTGAGAGCCTGCTGAAAGATCTGCCGTGCTTCCTGTCTTGCCAGTATGTCGCCTAGGTGCGAACTCAACTCAGCGGCGTTGATTCGCTCAGGACGAAAGCCGTCTGATCCGGGTGCTTCATGACCGGAGATCACTACGGGATCCTGCGCTCCAGCTGCGGGGGCTAGACCTAGAGGCTTTCCTTGCAACGCTGCCTCGATCGCATGATGTAACGATGCCGGAGTCGCCGGCTTTAGCAGGAACCCGTTCATACCAACGTTGATGCAATGGAGATGCTCCTCTTGATCGATCGTGGCGGTCACGCCAACTACGGGAATTCCGCGTACAGGAAGTCGCTCGCTCGCGCGAATCGATCGCGTCAGTTCGAATCCATCCATGACCGGCATATGGCAATCGGTCAGCACCAGATCGTAGGTGTCTGCATGGACTGCGGTCAGCGCTTCCTGTCCATTGGCGCATGTTGTGCAGCGATAGCCAAGCAGACTCAACTGCCGCTGTATAACCTCCCGATTAATGGGATGATCCTCGACAAGCAAGACCCTGGGCCCGCCAACTGCGGGCGTGGAATACTGGCTGGCCGACGGGACATGCCCGAGCACCGCTTCCAGTGCCCCGAGAAATGCTGTCCAGCGTAATGGATTGGTGCCAAGCAATACACCACGTTCATCCTGACGATAACCCAGCGGGAGAAATTCGTCGGTCAAATAGATCGTGATCCTGTTGTCTGGTTTTTCTGGTCCACAGTAATCGGTGAGCAGCACCCCATCCCTGGGAAGTACGTCACCTGCATCGATGTGCAGCATCCCGGCGGCGGCACCGAGCGCTATCAGTGCCTCTCGCATTTCAGCATCTCTGACCAAAACCGATAGCGGTCGACCTTTTAGGTGCGGGATGTCAAAGTCCTTGGAGACGACCTCGCAGGGTATCCGCAGCACCACAGTTGTACCGACGCCTTTCTCGCTCTCAAGCGTAACCTCGCCGTCCATCAGGTCAACCAGTCTTCGGACGATTGACAGGCCGAGTCCAGTGCCACCAATCCTTCGCGTGGCACTCTCCTTGCTCTGAACGAATGGTTCGTACAGTCGGCTGAGGTCCTCCTTGGCAATGCCAATACCGCTGTCCTCCACTTCCACGACCACATTCGGTGGCCCACCGCTTGCAGGCTCCACGGTTACGCGCAACGTAACGCGACCCCGCTCAGTGAACTTGACGGCATTGCCCAGCAGATTGAACAGGATCTGGCGCAGGCGGATACTGTCAGCCTGAACGATGGCAGGTAACTCTGCACCCACTGTTTGTCTCAAGCTCAAGTTCTTCTGGGCGGCTTGGGGTAGAAGCAGGCTCAGCACGCCATCGAACAGATTCCGAAGGTCCACCGGCGTACGCAGGATGATCATCCGGTCGGCTTCCAGTTTGGCGTAGTCCAGAATATCGTCGAGGATCTGCGCGAGTGCGTGCCCGGATTCGCCTGCCAGTGCCAGCATACGCTGCTGCTCTAGCGTCAGCGACATATTCTGCAACAGGTCAAGCAATCCAAGAATGCCGTTCATCGGCGTGCGGATCTCATGGCTCATCATCGCCAGGAAGCGGTCCTTGGCGATGGATGCTGCCTCCGCCGCGTTCTTCGCTTTTGCCAGCACTTCGGATTGTTCGCGGTCTTCCGTACGGTCAGCATAGTAGCCATGCCACAGGACGCTGCCATCGGCCTCTAGCTGCGGCATCGCCTGGACCCGAATCCAGCGTGTCTGGCCACGGACGAGAAAACGCAAATCCTGTGTCATGAGTTGAACCTTCGCCTTGGCATTGGCTGCCGCGGCCAATGCCTTGCGGAGGTCCTCCGGATTGACGATATCCAGCATCAGGTCGCTATCACCGACCAGCGAATCGGCGGAGCGATCCAGCAACTGCTGAGTGTTGCCGCTTACCCATGTGTACGCGCAAACGCCATCGCGTTCGCGCATCTGGAACACCGTGGCAGGCAAATGACGAGTCACGTCGACCAGCATGGCTTCGGCGGCTCGGGCTTTAGACTCCGCGTTGCGAATATCCGTGACGTCGACGGCCGCTGAGATGATGCCGGCGATGTCCTCACCAGCACCGATGATAGGTTTCGTCCAACACAGAAAATGGCGCCGCATCCCATCACAATCTTGGAAATCCACGGCAAACTGCTGCAATTGCCTAGTTTCCAGCGCTCGCTGCGAGCCAGCTTCCAGCGCTTCGGACACGCGTGCCGATTCCAACCTCTGTAAGTCGCTGGGCAACGCACCGATCATCTGCTCCCGTGTCATCCCGGCGATAGCCTGATAGACAGCATTGACTTCGACGTAGTACCCCTTCCCATCCTTGACAGCAATGGGGATGGGTAAGGCGTCCATCAGCGTACGCTGGAAAGCCAGCTGCGCTTGAAGCCGCTGCTGGGCAAGTCGCCTCGCGCTTGCCTCGCGCCGCAGTTGATACTGCCAGCGCAACAGGACACCGACAAAGACGACCACGGCAACCAGGTATGGAGCAATGCGCTTGAGTATCTGCTGCCATGATGGCTCCAGTGGGTAGCCGGCCGCAAAGTAACGGTTCGCGATCGCCAGCCGTTCGTCTTCCGGCATATGATCTATGGCGCGGTTAATAAGCGGCACCAGTCTCGAACCGAGCGCAGGGGAGACGGCAAAGCCCATCTCCACCCCTCGCCTGCTGGAGCCGATGATGCGCAAAGCACCTGCGAAATGACGTTCTAACTCCACTTCAACGGTGACCAGATCGGCCACGTAAGCGTCGGCTTTCCCATCAGCAACGGCTTTCATCCCTGCATGCACCGAACTTACGGTCGACAAGCGCAGACCTGGCACTGCCTCCTGGAGCAAGCCCGCAATACCGCTTCCCTCGTTGATTGTCACACGCTTACCTCGGAGGTCTCCGGCGCCGTCAATACCCGCGGCCGATAGACGCCCCGCGATGACCAGCGGAAATGTCGCGTAGGGTTGAGTGGCAAGCAATCCTGTCTGCATTGCATTTTCGCCTACTGCAACAGCAATGAGATCCGCCTTACCTTCCCGAACAGTCTCCAAGGCATGAGAAAAGGATGCGGTAGCCTCGTTCTGGAACCGCACGCCAAGCGTGCGATTCAGATAGGACAGATAGCCGGCCACCATGTCGTTGAGCCGCTTGTTCGCCTTTAGATAGCCGCACGGCGACGATCCGCTATGGAATGCTACCTTCAGCACAGGCAGAGACTGCAGGTACTCTCGCTCATCGGAAGTCAGAACGAGTTCCCCTGGGTGTGGTGTCGTAGTGGAGGTGGTCGGCGCCGAGACTGTCTCCGCTACTGGACGCCGCATGTCTGACGGCATTACCGACGCGGTCGTGACTGACGCGGATTCGGTCGGCGTGCCATGCAAAGCCAGTACTGGCAGGAGCAATTGCGCCCACGCCCGCAGGCGAAGCTGTCTGAGCCACCGCCTCGCTCGTCTAGGCACAGATATTGGGGTGCAGATCAAAGCCTCTCGCAGCAATGAGGATGTTTCGGGAAACTGTTGCCCTACTCGTACAGCGGTCTTGCAGACCTCAAGCGTGAATCTGCTGGGGATTTTCATAGTTGCGCAGGCGTGATAATCCATTGGCGTCTCGCCACGCCTGTACACGTCTCGTCGTTCCGTAAAGATGTCACGATGGCGCTAGTTAGCGCATCACTCTAGCCAGCCACGCCGCGCCAGATAATGAGAAAGGGCAAGGTCATTGCGCAAGCCGAGTTTGGCCATGGCCGAACATTTCTGAACACTCACTGTCTTCGGGCTACGACGTAGGTGCTTGCCAATCTCTCTCACACTCATTCCCTGGGCAATGAGCCGCATCACTTCACGCTCGCGCACGCTTAGGAGTTCGAATGCTCCGCCATCCTGCGTGGCAGTTAGGGGGGAAAAATTGACGCCTTGGGCCGCGGTACGCTTAAGGACATTTTGGCAGGCGCGCAACAACGTCTCGGTCCCTTCTGTCTTGGGGACGAAGGCATTGGCGCCGGCCAAGAGAATGTCATTGATGACAGGAGCCGACGTCACCATCGAATAAACAAGGATGCCGATATCGCTTCGTAGACGCCGCAAGCGGTCAACGAGATGCAAACCATCTCCGGGATGTCCGAAGACGTAGTCTGTAATGACCAACTGCACATCTGGGTTGAGAATGGCGGCGCAAGTTTCGTCTGCCGTCGACACCATCGCATCAACGGTAAACCCGTGTGAATTAAGGAAATGGCTCAATGCAATGAGTACGATGGGATGATCGTCTGCGATGACGATTCTACAATTTTTTGAGGGCGCGAAATCCGATCCTACTGCACGGATCATGGCGTCCCTGGATGATCTGTCGAAGCCTCGAAGGCGCTATTGGGGAGTGAACCCAAACGGCCCTGGCTGATGTCTGATTCAGCGTGTGTGAGCTGCATGATAGTGCCACGTGGATTCGATTGCGACGATGAAACATCGAGAATTGATTCGACAACGCAAACGATGTTCGGGCATGAAAAAGGATGAATCAATAGGCCTTGGATTATTTTATAATCTATCTTTTATTTCTGAAAATCATCCCTTCAGGGTGAAGCAGCGCGACCCGTGCGTCATTATGTCGGGACCATCGACATAAGAACCTAATACATTGCATACGGAAGTGTGCAGAATCCGGCGCAGCCAACTTACGCGTGGGCGGTTAGCCTAATCACACAAAGAAAGTTCGTCAATCCGGATAAACGAGGGTAGAACTGAAGCAGCGAAGCGCAGTGCGCTGGCGCCATCTGGCCCCTTTGGTTTATGGAGGGTCTGCACAAGTCCACGTTCGTAGGTCCTCAGTCGTTAATGCGCGGAGCCACCGCAAATGGCGAACAAGATGAAAAGGCCAGCCCTGGACTGAACCACTCAACCAAACGCACTCGTCAGCACGACCCCATAGTGAGACCTATTAGGCACTTTTCGCACTGAATCACCAGCAGCGCGCTATTGTGAATGTTCCAAGCCAATTAATTATTTGTCGATAGGCCATCGCCTAATCAATCGATGCAGGCGATGGCCTATCCAACAGCACGAACAAATCCGAAGAGAGCCTGAAGACATTCCGGCTGCATCCTTCAAAGCTCGCCTTTATCCATTTCAACGGTCCTGATCTCGGTCATCGGCATATGCTCCAGGATAGTCCTCCCCGATGACGCAGCCGCCACGGGATCTCAACGCTCCCCCAAGTCCCTGAAAATTTATACTGGTGGCCTAAGAACTCCGCCTCCGAGTCACGAATTACCTGAACCAGCCAGCCTCCTCAGTTTCCTTAGCGCCTCACAACTTCAATATTGAAAAAATCCTATGAAATTGTCAGTGACGCATTGGGCATCGAGTAGTATCTAAAAGCTCTCGCTTTCATTGATTTCGCGAACAACCATCCCTGCCCATGCTGCACGCCGGGATGAATCCGTCAGCAGTTGCTGTAGTGGCGGTAAATGAAGCTGGAATCGGATGCCAAGACGCAAGAAGAGTAATGCAGTGACGTGCTCAGCGACCGGAATTTGAAAAGGCCCCAACCGCACGGGGAAGGCTCGTCTCTTGCGTCGCGAGTGTTTCAGCCGCCGTTTAGTCTCTGTTACGCTGGCGGAAGTCGGTCGTCATTAGATGAAGATGCGAAGCGTCGCTTCATGCGTTGGACGGATTCTAGTTGACGGCGGACACGACATTCCTTTTCCCGCCTGATCCTGCGCCCGCCCAGGCCCAGCAGACCGAGCAATGCGAACAACGCTGCAATGCCAGGATCCACCGCACCACCACCACCACTGCCCGCACCACTACTACTACCACTACCACCGCTACTACCACCGCTACTACCACCGTTGACCGACGGTTTTGCTGTTACATCAATGAATACGGCCGAAGGCGGCCCTTCGTAGCTGACGGCTTCCGTCGCACCGTTCTGAGTGATGCTACCTGCATTGACGCCGCGAACATATATTAGATGGCGTCCCGGCGCGAGTTTGCTCGTGTCGATCTCGCCTGCTACCGACAAGGTTCGCGTCGTATCGAACGCGCCTGACGTTGCAGTCAGCGTAATCGGTTGCGCACCAACATCCCATGGCAGCTTGTCGACGAAGGCGTGTGCCGCCTTTATGTTCAGTTCATACGGCAGCGGTGGCGGCGCGACATGACTCTGTCCCGCCTTGCTGTACTTGTAACGGCTGTCGTCGATAAGCGCAGTGATTTTGACCTTTATTCCTTGTTCAACAGAGGCTGCGCCCACCTTGACGTCCGCCGTGTCTGGACCGAACGGTAGCTTGTATGGCGCCTTCAGGATCCGCGAGGCATATAGCATCGCATTGAAGTTTTGGGGATAGGTGGTTTTCTCGAACTTGTCGCACGGTTCATAAAACGAGGTGCCAAGCTCGATGGTGTACGACGGCGCGCCGAGCAGACCATAGAAGGTGTCAGTAGTCGTGCCCTCCACGTTGTAACTCAGCACTTGCTGCGGGGAATATGTGTTGTACCACGCCAGGCGCTGTGCCAGTACTGCCATGCTTTTGTTGTTCGGCGTGTGTGTGGTGTTGTTGTTTTCCGGCCGAGTGATGCCCCACGGCCACAGAATTGCGCGGCTGAAGCTATGTAGGTCGAAGTACAGGCCGGAATAATCATCCGGCGCTGGCGCACTCCAGTCTTTTACCGGGCGCGCATCGGGTAGCACGCCGCCGAGATAGCGGCCATTCTTCAACTCGCCAGCGATGTACTTGATGATGGCCTGCGTTTCTGGCTCCGATGCGGCAGCGGCGCCGCGGAACGTCTCACCGCATGCTCTTCCGTCCGAGCCCCCGGAGCCTTTGGCCGACCAGCCGAACGGAAAGTTGCGGTTCAGATCGACACCGGAGCTTTGCGCATGCGCGGCACAAAATGCCGTGTCGAAGTTCACGTTCTTGCGCCAGCCGGCCCCAGAGCTTGGCGCAGCCTGCTCCGCCATCTTGCGCCCGGCGGGATTCGCATGCAGGATGAAATGGAACTGGTTGTTGTCCACCAGCCAGGTGGCTTGCGGATCCTTGCCGTAGTTGGCGAGTAGCCATTCGGCATAACGCAGCAGCAATTCCGCCGGCTGATACTCGCGCGCGTGGATCGAGCCGGTGGCCGCCATGCGCGGCGTCTTGTCGTTCTGCTTTGCGAGGTTGCCGACGACAAGGACTTTCAGGTCATTGCCTGCCTCGCCGGGAAACGCATCCAGATTATATTCCCGCAACACCGCGGCTGGCAGGTACTTCACAAGCAGGTTGCGGAACGACATCGTTTGTTGCTGCACCCAGGTCTTGCCCACGCTCTTGAACTGAACAAGATTTGGGTACGTTCTTGCGAGAGCTTCCCCTGTGGCGAAGGATTGCTCCACGGTGCGATAACAAGCGTGCTTGCCGTTGGTGATGCTCGATGGAGTCAGCGTGTCAAACGACTTCTGCGTATTGGATGCGGCGGCCTCCGCAGCCTTGTAGCGACTCGCCATGAATTCGCGAATGCGAGCGGTCTCGCCTTCATCGACCTGAACAACCAAGCCCGCCTGTTTCAGTTGCTCCACCATGTCACCATCGACTTCAGCGAAGATGACGCGCTGATCCGCATCGAGCCGGAAATGATCGAACAGATCACTGACCTTGCGAATATCCTCATCCGAAGCGTACGGAATCATGATCGAGTACAGGTCGTGTGTCGTGTCTGCGTGCGCTACGCCGGATAGGCCGCCGACAAGGGCAATGGCGAGGGTAAGTGCCGCGAGATGCGGCCCGGTAAAGGGTTTCATAGGGTCTCCTCATTATTTGTGATGACAAACATAGCGCCGTGACATCATGGTTGATTGCCAGCGTATATCGCCATTGATGTGAATCTATTTACTGTTTCATTTGCATCAACTCCTAAAATTCATATCAACTCAAGACTCTCTGGCTATCGTAAAAAACCTCGCTTCTTCAATCGATAACCGGCGATAAAATTATCCGCCGAATATGTGGTTTGGCTATAAAAACAAATGTCACACCGAATAGATGACAATGTTTCGAATGGAGTGATCGTAGCCAATCTACTATTTTCTTCTATAGGCCATTGCCTAAATTTCTAATAATCTCAGTAGATATGGCTTAGTTGAGCGGGTTCTGTCGCTATAAAAAGCGGCGAGCCTAAGCCAGGCGGGCGGAGCGGCTATTGCTAGTGGCGTGCGCCCTCGCCCAGTCGTCGGAAGCAGGCCACTCCGCCCCTGGATGTCAAAGTGGCGCGATTCACATCGTGGCAGTCTCGGCAGCTCACTTGTGGATAGCAAGATTGCGTTGCATTGCAGCCCCACGAGATCCGGCGCGTAGCGTCGCGATATCAGCTATATGGAAAAAATGCGGTTACACGCGGAGGGGAACAGCTATCAATCGCAAAATAGGCGTAGGGCACGATCAGGCCGGCGCCATGCGCCCAAAATCTGTGTGAGTTCGCGTTGCGCAAACCTTCCTTGACATGGCTGCCAAGGTCCTCATCGCGTTGGCAATGAGGACTGGGAGTACTGCATTTCACAGTCCGGAAACCGGACGTCGCTGCATCGACTTACTCCGCTTTGCTGCATCTGCTCCATGAGTTAGCGCTCAGAGCGAATGCTGTAGAGCACCTGCAGCAGCATGGCCCGCTGCAACTCTCCCCGGCGCCCCCACCAGTACCGCCTCGTACATCTGCGCGAGCAACCAGCCCATCTTCGTCACCCGTAACACCGGAGTTACAAGAATCTAATGAGTTGCTTCGAATACCGTACGCAACGCCAACGGTCATCCATTGTGCTCTGCTGGACGGACATGGCGGGAGACAGGAGTCCGTTGTAACAACGTAGCTACCAGGATCGCCACCGCCACTATCACAGGCGGCAAGGAAAAGGGTACCGGCCAAGGGCGGCCATACGACTTCGGCGTTTCCGCAGGCGTGTAGGAGACCACTCTTTCTGCCGAAGAACCAACACCGATTGGCTGAGAGGCGCCCAGATCCTGCGCCAGCTTTGTCGGCTTTTGGTTTGTCGCCTAACGACATCATTGCGATAAGTTTTCTTATCGCAATAGCAACACGATAAACGAAACTCACAGAAAACCAATTGCGGGAGACCAGCATGCCGCCCCCCCTTACCAATGTCGGTCGTCGAATCTGAGCCATCAGAAATGAGCTTGCGCATGCGCAAAGTTCCCGCGCACACTGCCGTATGCCCGAACAAGCGCCGGCCAAAAGCAAACGGTCAGTCCTGCCCCAACCGCTCTCGCCCATGCGGCGAGGACAAATCAAGCATTGGACCCATCGGCACGATCCCCGTGGGGTTCAGCATCCGATGGCTCTCATAGTAGTGGCCCTTGATGTGCAGAAAATCGACCGTGTCCGCAATGCCTGGCCGTTGGTAGAAATCCCGCAAATAGGCTGACAAGGCCGGATAGTCGACGATTCGGCGCAGGTTGCACTTGAAGTGCCCTACGTACACGGCGTCGAAACGGATCAGTGTGGTGAAGAGCCGGATATCGGCTTCGGTAAAGCGGTTTCCGACCAACCAGCGCTGCTGGGAAAGATGTGCCTCCAGCCAGTCCAGCGTATCGAACAACGACCGCACGCTTTCCTCGTAGGCCGCCTGAGAGGTGGCGAAACCTGCCTTGTACACACCGTTGTTGACGGTGTCGTAGATCCGCGCGTTGACGGCATCGATCTGCGCGCGCAGATCAAGCGGGTAGTAATCCCCCGGCCTCGCCCCAAGCCCGTCGAATGCGCTGTTCATCATACGGATGATTTCCGACGATTCATTGCTGACGATCGTGGCCTGCTGCCTGTCCCACAGCACAGGCACGGTCACCCGGCCGGTGTACTTTGGGTTGGCCAATGTGTAGACCTGATGCAGCACGCGCGCGCCACTGACGGAGTCTGGTATCACCCCAGGGCCGTCGGCAAAGGTCCAGCCCTCCTCGCGCATTAGCCAGTGCACGACCGAAAGGCTGATCATGTCCTCCAGCCCCTTGAGTTGGCGCATGATCAGTGTCCGGTGTGCCCAAGGGCAAGCCAGACTGACATAGAGGTGGTAGCGGCCCGGCTCCGCGCGGAATCCACCTATACCAGTGGGCCCGGCCGCGCCATCGCATGTGACCCAGTTGCGGAAAGCCGCATCCTTACGCACGAAACGCCCACCGGTGGAGGTAGTGTCATACCACCTGTCTTGCCATTCACCATTCACCAGGAGTCCCATTGATCGCCCCTTGCCGTTTTACCGCCGCACCTTGCTTTGCCTGACGCATCGCGTTGAGATTGCATTGTGCTCCACATGACGACCTGCCATGTCTTGCGTATGCCGATCAGGGCTGCAGTCATCTGGGTGCGGGACGAGGCCGGCCAGCCGCCCCAACTACTTCATTTGAACGCGACAGAGTCAGATATCGGCCTGCCAAGCCTCATTGACCGAATCGCTCTTACAAATGCGTGCCAAGTGCCCGGCACCCTCCCCCCTTCACCTTCACCTCATCCTGCCTTCACCCACGCGCTAAATACTCCCTGCCATCCAATCACCAAGAAGGAACCGAGATGGCGACGCGAACCCAGGATTTTGACCATGACGTGGTAGTCGTCGGCGCAAGCTTTGCAGGCGCCGCCTGCGCGCTGGCTGCGGCACGTGCGGGATTGCGCGTGGTGGTGCTCGAGCGGAAGACGGACCCCGGGAGCAAGCTTCACACCACTGGCATCCTGGTCAAGGAGGCGGCCGAGCAGACATGGCTCGGCCGCGCTCCTGCCGATTGCGTGCGACGCATCGAGAAGGTTCGCCTCTATTCGCCGGCGTTGCGCAGCCTCGCGTTGGCGGCGCCCGGCTACTACTTTCTCACCACCGATACACCGAATCTGATGCGCTGGCTGGCCTCGGAACTGGTGGATCACGGGGTCGACCTGCGTCTCGACACCTCTTTCAGTCAAGCGGCACGATCCGGTGCCGGATGGTCCGTGCCGGGCGTCGGCCGCACGCGGTACCTGGTAGGTGCCGACGGCGCGAGGTCAAGGGTGGCCCAGATCGCCGGACTCGGGCAAGGTCACGCCTTTCTCTACGGCGTCGAATACGAGTTTGCCGGCCTGCAACTCTCCGATCCAGATGCCCTGCATTGCTTCGCCAGCAAGCACTTCGCGCCTGGGTATATCGGTTGGGTGGCCCAAAATCCCACCGGTGTGCAAGCTGGCCTGGCGCTGCGCCATGCGCCACGGCGTCGGGCGGCGCCGGATATCGACGGTTTTCTTCGACGTGTCCGGCACCTGCTCGGTGTACCGGAGGACGCGGCACCGACCACTACCCGTGCCGGCCTGATACCCTGTGGCGGGCCGATATATCCGTTGGCCCGGGATGGCGTACTGCTGACGGGCGATGCGGCTGGTATCGTGTCGCCGGTGACGGCCGGCGGCATTCACGCGGCGTGGCGGCATGGCGAAGCCGTCGGGCGGGCCATTGCGGCGCACCTTCGCATCGGCGCCGCAAAGCCGGAGCAAGTGGCCGAACAGAGCGCGCCGCGTTTTCGGACCAAGCGGGTGCTACGTTGGGCGTTCGACCATTTCCAGTCGGATTGGGCGTTCGATGTCCTGTTGCATTCGGCGCCTTTGCGATGGGCCGCGGAACGCATCTATTTCCATAAACGCGGCGTCGCGGCAAAGATTTGAACCTGATAGCGAGACTTGTGTGATGAAACAGCCAGCCGTACTTGTGGTGGAAGATGAATCAGCCATTGCGGACACGATTCTGTACGCCCTACGCACGGAAGGTATGCAGGTCGAGACTTGCTCGCTGGGGAGTGAAGCATTGGATCGCGTGCGATCACGACGCCCCGATCTCGTTATCCTCGACGTTGGGCTGCCCGATATCAGCGGCTTCGAGGTCTGCCGCTCGATGCGGACGTTTTCGGACGTTCCCGTCATCTTCCTGACGGCCCGGCACGAGGAGATCGATCGCATCGTCGGGCTCGAAATTGGCGCCGATGACTACGTGGTAAAGCCATTTTCGCCGCGTGAGCTTGCCGCTCGTGTCCGTGTGATCCTCCGTCGCGCCAAGGGCGCCGGCGACTCCCCCCACCCATCGCTGACGGTCCAGGAGGAAGCCAATTTCGTCCATGACACTGACGGCGCCCGCCTGGCCTATCGAGGCCGTTGGCTAGACCTCACCCGTTATGAGTACCGCCTTCTGGCGCTTCTGGTGCAACACCCAGGGCGCATCTTCGCCCGCTCGCAGCTCATGGATCTGGTCTGGCACGATTCGCTCGATACGGTCGATCGCACCGTCGACACGCACGTCAAGACGCTCCGAGCCAAGCTCCGCGAGATCGACCCCGTCGGCGACCCGATCCGGACCCATCGCGGCATGGGCTATTCACTCGAATCACGATAAGGAAGATAAGGGCATTCCATGCATATCGGCCTGCGCATCTTCTTTGGCTTCTTCCTTATCGTCGGGCTGGCAGCGTTCCTGACCTTGCGCGTGTTTGTCCAGGAAGTGAAACCTGGCGTGCGTCAGGCCATGGAAGATACCCTCGTGGACACCGCCAACGTCCTCGCCGTGCTGGCCACTGACGATTTCAAGAGCGGTCATCTTGCCGACGGCAATTTCGCGAATCGTCTGGCGCGGCTGCATGAGCAGCCCGTCGAAGCCAGCGTGTGGGGGATGCACAAGGGTGCCGTCGGTTACCGCATCTACATCACCGATGATCGTGGCATCGTCCGCTTCGACTCGTCCGGCGCGGCGGTCGGGCAAGACTACTCCCGGTGGAACGATGTCTACCTGACCCTGCAGGGCAAGTATGGCGCTCGCAGCACGCCCTCCGACCCCAACGATGACAGCAGCACGGTCATGTATGTGGCGGCCCCGATCCGCGATGGCGAACGAATCATCGGCGTGCTGACCGTGGCCAAGCCGAACCAGACCGTGGCACCGTTCATCGCGCGCAGTCAGCGCACTATCCTGATGTACGGGCTGTTGCTGATCGGCGGCGCCGCGGTCATCGGCCTGGTTTGCACGCTCTGGCTCGTGCACGGGCTGCGCAAGCTGCAGCGCTATGCGCGGGCCGTAGCGGCCGGCGAGCGCGCCGAGATGCCCTTGCGCGGCGCCAGCGAACTCGCGGAACTCGGCCGAGCGGTGGAAACCATGCGTGTGCGACTGGAAGACAAGCAGTACGTTGAGCACTATATCCACACGCTGACGCACGAAATGAAGAGCCCGCTCGCGGCCATCGGCGGCGCGGCGGAACTGCTTCAGGAGGACATGCCGACGGCAGACCGCCAGCGCTTTCTCGGCAATATCCGCAATCAGGCACAACGGCTCGATCTGTTGATCCGCAAGCTTCTGGCACTCGCCGAAGTCGAACAACGCCAGCGTCTGGAGAAGCGCGAACCCGTGCGGCTGGCGCAGGAGATCGAGCATATTCTTGCGTCTCTTGAGCCACGGGCGCGCCAACGCGGCGTAAGCCTGCATTGGCAGCCAGCGGCGCAGGGACAATCCTTCGACGTCTCCGGCGACGTGTTCCTGCTGCGGCAGGCAATCGTCAACCTGATCGAGAATGCCCTGGATTTCGCGCCGCCGGGGACCGACGTCGACGTGGTGCTGGAACCCGGACCCCATCAGGATCAGATCATGCTCAGGATCGAGGACCGAGGGCCCGGCATCCCCGAGTACGCGCTTTCGCGGCTGTTCGAGCGCTTCTATTCCCTGCCCCGCCCCGGTGGCGGCGAGCGCAGCACCGGGCTTGGCTTATGTCTGGTTCGCGAAGTTGCCCTGCTGCACCACGGCAGCGCTACCGTTACCAACAGAGAGGGCGGTGGCGCCAGCGCCGTGATGGTCCTGCCCATCTCCGCATGACGCGCAACACATGACGTAACGCGAAAGACGGAGCGCAGCCTTCACAACGGCTTCACGCCAACCACACGCCCTCCTCACCCGCGATCGCTAGTCTTGCTGCATCTTCACTCGCAAGACAGTCATGAAAAACTTTCGCTCGTATCCCTACAAGATT
Organism: Cupriavidus sp. HMR-1; assembly: GCF_000319775.1. NCBI lineage: Bacteria > Pseudomonadati > Pseudomonadota > Betaproteobacteria > Burkholderiales > Burkholderiaceae > Cupriavidus > Cupriavidus sp. HMR-1. The sequence continues at coordinate 25,283 of NZ_ANKP01000238.1, read as the reverse complement.
CTGGTCGCGGCGGGCCTGATCCTGGTGCTGTGGGCCGCCCTGCAGATGGTCTTCAATCTAGTGGAGGAGCGCAGCCAGCTCCAGGAGTCCGCCGAGCAAAGCATCTGGCGTAGTTATGCCGGCCCGCAAACCTTGAATGGCCCGATCATCGTCCTGCCTTACAAGGAAGTCCTCGTGGAATCCGAAGCAAAGGATGCCAAGGGCCGCAAGACACAGACGCAGTACCGGGAGGTCACGCGACAACTGCTGGTCTTCCCGAAGTCCCTCCAGGTTCAAACCGAGATCAAGCCCAGCGAACGGTACCGGGGCATCCACAAGGCAATTGTTTATGAGGCGGCGAGCCAGTGGACGGGCACCTTCGCCTTGCCTGACCTGAAGGCGGCCACCGCATTCGAGAAATCCGCCGGGCATGTCCGCTTCGAACTGGGCGAGCCGTTCGTGGCACTGGGCGTGTCCGACATGCGCGGCCTTGCTGCGGCGCCGGTCATGCAACTCGCCGGAAAGTCGCTGGAAATGGAGCAAGGCGCGCAACTCAATGGGTTGGGCCAGGGGCTCCATGCGGACCTCGACCTCCGCAGTGCGGCCGGCAAGCCCGCCGACGCGCGCGTCGTGCCGTTCTCGCTCACGCTTTCCCTGCTTGGAAGCCGTTCCATCGCGTTCGCGCCGGTAGCGGACATGAATACGTTCAGTATGCGATCCGCATGGCCGCACCCAAGTTTCGATGGCGACTTCCTGCCACGCCAGCGCACGGTGGACGCCAGTGGCTTTCGCGCCGAATGGTCGGTCAACGCGCTTAACACCCACGTGCGAGAACGCATTCTGTCCATGGAGAATGGCGAGCGTACGCAACCAGCCGTGACGGCCCCGGCGAACGCGGCGGAGTCCATCTCCGTCACGCTGATCGATCCGGTCAACGGCTATGTACGCGTCGAGCGTGCCATCAAGTATGGGCTGTTGTTCGTGCTACTGACCTTCGCCGGCTTCTATGTATTCGAGCAGATCAAGGGACTGCGGATTCATCCGATCCAGTACCTGCTCGTTGGACTGGCGCTGACCCTGTTCTTCCTCATGCTCGTCAGCCTTTCCGAGCACGTGACATTCCTGCTGGCCTATCTGGCCGCGAGTGCCGCCTGCATCGGACTGCTCGCCTTTTACCTGACGTTCGTCCTTCGCAGCTGGCGCCGAGGCGCGAGTTTCGCGGCGTTGATTGCGGCGCTGTATGGCGCGCTGTACGGCATTCTGGTTTCCGAGGACAACGCGCTACTGCTGGGTTCGACCCTGCTCTTCCTGGTGCTGGCCAGCATTATGACGGTGACACGTCGCGTGGATTGGTACAACGGGGATATGCAATCCATCTCGGAGAAAGACGGGGGCGAAGGATAAAGGTAATAACAGGCGCGTGGCTCAGTAGTGTCCAGGCCGCCTGTACCCAATCAGGAGGTGCACCGCGCTATTCCCCGCGACGGTTCCTCCGCCCCATTAAGTGTGATGGCTCGCCCAGCCTGTGGCTGGGTCGGGCCACTCACTCCCGCTCCCTCGTCAACCCACGAACGCCCCCGGCACTGGGTCCTCGCCCAGCACACTCAGCAGAATCGCCCAGTGCATGGCCTCATCGCCAAGGATGCTGCCGGCGGATTTGGCGAGTTCCCGGTTGTGGAAGCTCGGCAGTACGCCCAGGTAGGCAGCAGTAGCACCCTTCTCCAGCCCGGCGGCGAAACGCAGGACGTCGGCCTGGGTTTTCAGATCCGCAGCCGGGAAGTTGTACTCGCTGGCCTTCCGGGTCTTGACCGGCGTGCCACCCAGCTTCATCACCGTGTTGGCCAGCACATCCGCATGGGCCTTGTGGTGCGTCTGGAACTTGACAGCGGTGTCGAGCACCGGCTTCTGCAGCAGCCCGCTTTCGGCGCCGACCTGGTAAGCAGCGATCGCCTGGTATTCCAGACCAAGTGCCGTGTTGAGGATATTGATGTCGTCCTTTGTGCTGGTGGAATGCGTTTGCCCCCAGGCGGGCATGGCCTCGCCAAGCGACATCACGGCCAGCGACCCGAGTGCAAATGCACCCGGTGCCTTGAGCCAGCCGCGGCGGACCAGATCGGGAGCAAGGTCGGCGTCGCCGGCGTCGCAGGTGGCGCCGGCGAACGGCAAAGACAGGTCAGGCTTGGTTTTCATGGGAACCCTCCTTGATTTGGGCGATGAACGCTAGCGGGCGAAGCACATTGCCCAGGCGTTATCGGCTTATACGCAGCCATCCACCCGGCGGATGCACCGCTGACTCTCCGCTACCTATAATCCGGCCAACCTCATCCGCCTGGAGCGCCGCGTGGCCCTGTCCCCGGAACCTCCTTCTTCGTTGCCCGATACGTCCACGGGGCTTGATGTATTGCTCGGCCGGGTGGCGTTGGGGGATCGGCTGGCACTTCGCGCGCTTTACGATCAGGTCGTGCCGAAACTGTTCGGCCTCGCGCTGCGTATCACTGGCAGGCGTGACTGGGCGGAGGACGTGGTGCAGGAGAGTTTTGTCAGCATCTGGCACCACGCCGCCGATTACCGACCGCAAGTGGCCGCCCCGATGACGTGGATGACGACGATTGTGCGCAACCGGGCGCTCGACTGCCTGCGCCGGGCGCATGCGGCGCGGCTGGCATCGGCCGCTTCCCTGGAAGACACCCCGGAAGCCGATCTCGCAGACGAACACGATGGCCCGGCCGAACTGGCGCAGGCCAGCGAACAAGCTCGCGCGCTGAACCGTTGCCTGCAGCGCCTGGACGGCCCGCAGCGCGAGGCGGTGGTGCTGGCCTACCTGCAGGACCTCAGCCATGCCGAACTGGCCGCGCGGCTGCGCGTGCCGCTGGGCACCATCAAATCGTGGATCCGCCGTGGTCTGGAGAAGCTGCGCGCCTGCCTGGAGGCCACGCCATGAATCTTGCGCGCCACCCTGACCTGCTCGACCGCATGGCCGCCCAGTACGCATTGGGCGTGCTGCGCGGCGGCGCGCGCCGCCGCATGGAGCAAATGGCGCGCCAGGAACCCGCCGTGCGCTTGGCGATTGCCCATTGGCAGGCACGACTGGCTGGGGTGGCCGAACTGCAAGCGCGGGCCGTTCCCGTAGAAGCCGTCTGGTGCGGCATCGAGCGACGGCTAGGCTGGAAAGCCGATCCCGCCGAGGCACAGCCGACACGCACGACTGGCTGGCGTCACGTCTGGCAGGCCGCGAGCTTCTGGCGTGGCGCCACGGCGGCGATGACGGTCATCGCGCTGATCGCCGTTATTGCCACCATAGGCCTCGGGCCCGAGCGACGGCCCAGTCCCTCCACAGTGGTTGCCTTGCTGCAGTCGCAACAATCCCGGGCTGCCATGCTGGTCAGTTGGGATCCAACTGGCCCCGCCCTGGTGGTTCGCAGGCTCGACGACCTGACGCTGACAAACCAGCAGGTCCTCCAGCTTTGGGCGCTCCCCGTGGATGGCAAGCCTCAGTCGCTGGGCGTGATTGGCCGTGCGCGCCAGGTTCGCCTGCCGCTGGCCACGCTGCCCGCCAACGTGCCGACCCTGGCGGTCAGCATCGAGCCACTCGGCGGGTCCACCAATCCGGATGGGCCGAGCGGGCCAGTCGTGTTCCATGGCGCCTTGCTGAAATCCCCGCGCTGACGGGCTGAGGGACTACGGCTAAGTCTTCTCCGCGCCTGGCGCCGCGTACTGATTGTCTGGCGATACCACCACCGGCGCGGCGGGCTGGTCCATGTAGTGCGGGGACATGATCTGTACCCCGTTGCGGTTGAATTCGTCCTGGATCGCCGCGTGCAGGACCGATAGGAGCTCGAAGCGCCGCCGTGGGTCGTCAATCGAGCAAAACAATTCATACTCGACGTAGAAGTCCTGCAGTCCACGCTGAAGCACGTAAGGGGGCGGATTGTTGCCAAGCCCCGGCACGGTGGCGGCCGCGCGGATCAACATGCCGTGGATCTGGCGCCAAGGCGCGTCATAGCCAATGGTGACCGACGTGGAGACCAGCGCGCCCATATTCGCTTCCGAACCACCCCGGCGAGAGTAATTGTGGATCGCGCTGCCGACCACCACCGCGTTCGGCAGCGTCACTTCCTCGCGCCGCACGTTGACGATCTTGACCGACAGCGAATCCAGTGACGTCACGGTGCCGATCGTGCCGCCGATATCGACCATGTCGCCGCGCCGGAGCGCGCGCGAATACACCAGCACCATGCCGCTCATGATCTGGTTGACGATATTCGCCGATCCCAGCGTCACCATGAACCCGAACAGTACCGACAGGCCCTTGAATACATCGCTCTGCGAGCCCGGAATGTACGGATACGCAAACGTCAGCCCCAGCGCCCAGACCACGGTCGACGCGATGCGCCGCGTTGCGCCGGCGGTCTCCGGGTGCATGCCGGGCACCGTGACCTGGCCTCGCTGCACCGCAATAAAGATCGCGACCACCAGCTTGTGCACGGCACGTGTGATAAGCAGGATGACCGCCACGGTCACCAGCCCCGGGACGGCGTCTAGCATGGACGTGCCGACATGCCCCAGCAGGCCGAGCAGGAACGCCCCCATGCGCTGGCCCAGCGGCCGGGTCAGCGGGAACTGTTCGAGCGCGAAATCGAGCCACAGGAAGATGAGTAGCGCGATCAGCGCCGCGCCAACGATCTGCGCGATGCTGTTGGCAAGCTGCAGCAGCGCGCCTGACCAGTCGAAACGACCCGACGTCCGCGTGCGCAAGCGTGATTCCAGCGCGCGGCGGAGCATCAGATCAAGCCGACGGCGGCCGCGCGCGATGGACCACAACAGGCCTAGCAGGAGCAGCAGCGCAGCCAGCGAGTAGCTTGTGCCACGCAGGATGGTGGGCCAGTGCAACTGGTCGCGGCGGGCATCGAGCGCAGTCTGGAGTTGCGCGGCGGCCGTGGCAGCCACGGACTCCACGGTCTGCCCTGGCTGCTCGGGGTCCAGATCGCCATCGACGACCGAGAACAGGATGCGGTTACCGACCTGCACTGCCACGCCCGAAACGTTGCCCAGTCGGCCCGGCAATTGGGTCACGGGTTCGCCAAGCTCGCGCCGGTCAAGCTTGTCGAACCGTTCCTGCGCGCGGGCGACCCGCACCGCGGGGGGCGTGCCTCCAAGTTCCGCGCGGAGCGTCACCACCGGCAGGTTCATCAGCACCAGATCGGCGGGCGGCGCCGCAGGTGACGTGGACGCCTCGGCAGCCCACGTGGCGAAAGGCATGGTCAGCCACCACAGCAGCGCGATCCATGACACGGCGGCGGACCTGCCGCGGCTGCTTCGCTTCGCTCCCCGTGGTATCAGTGAATCCATCATCTCCATGCATCCGCCTAGCCGTTCACAATCGCCGATATCACCCACGTTTGACGCCTCAGGCAAGTGAAATCATTCGTGTTGTGATTTAAGTTCGGTCCGTCCGCTAGAATTCCCGCCAGATACAGGCCCCCGAAGGTTTCGAAGTTGGCACTACAGCAGGGTTTTCTCCTGACCCGTCACTGGCGCGACACGCCCGCAGGCACGGAAGTCGAGTTCTGGCTCGCCACCGATGAGGGCCCGCGCCGACTGCGCCTGCCCCGGCAGCCATCCACGGCGTTCATACCGGCCGCGCAACGCGAGACGGCCGAGGCGCTGCTGCGTGGCGAGCGCGATGTCGAGTTCCGCCCGCTGAACTTGCAGGACTTCCAGCGACGCCCGGTGATAGGGATCTACTGCGACCAGCACCGCCAGCTCATGCGGATTGAAAAGGCGCTCCGCGACGCAGGCGTCAGCGTCTACGAGGCCGACGTCCGCCCGCCCGAGCGCTATCTGATGGAGCGGTTCATTACCGCCCCGGTCTGGTTCGACGGCCAGCCCGGGGCGGATGGCGTGCTGCGCGATGCCCAGATGAAGCCGGCGGCCGACTACCGGCCCAAGCTGCGCCTGGTCTCGCTCGACATCGAAACCAATGCCTTCGGCGAACTCTATTCCATCGCGCTGGAGGGCTGTGGCGAGCGGCAGGTCTACATGCTGGGCCCCACCCCCGCGCAACCGGCAGCGGATATCGACTTCGCGCTGGAATACCGCGCAACCCGTCCTCTGCTGCTGGAGGCGCTCAATGACTGGCTGGCTCGCCACGATCCCGACGCGATCATCGGCTGGAATCTGGTGCAGTTCGACCTGCGTGTGCTGCGCGAACACGCGCGCCAGTACCAGATTCCGTTGCGCCTGGGTCGCGGCGGCGCGGAACTGGAGTGGCGCGAGCACAACCAGCAGCAGCACTACTTCGCGGCAGCGGCGGGCCGGCTGATCATCGACGGCATCGAGGCCCTCCGCTCGGCCACCTGGAACTTCCCGTCGTTCAGTCTCGAATCCGTGGCCCGGACGCTGCTGGGCGAAGGCAAGGCGATCGACAACCCGTACGACCGCATGGATGCGATCGACCGGATGTTCGCCGAGGACAAGCCGGCACTGGCCCGCTACAACCTCCGAGACTGCGAACTGGTCACGCGCATTTTCGAGAAAACGGAGCTGCTCTCCTTCCTGCTGGAACGCGCGACGGTGACCGGCCTGCCGGCGGACCGCAGCGGCGGTTCGGTCGCGGCTTTCACGCATCTCTACATGCCGCTAATGCATCGGCAAGGCTACGTCGCGCCGAATCTTGGCGAGAAGGCGCCGGAAGCCAGCCCTGGCGGCTTTGTCATGGACTCCCGCCCCGGACTCTATGAATCGGTGCTCGTGCTCGACTACAAGAGCCTGTATCCGTCGATCATCCGCACCTTCCTGATTGACCCGATCGGGCTGGTCGAGGGTCTGGCCCACCCAGACGACGCCGACTCGGTGCCCGGCTTCCGGGGCGCGCGGTTTTCACGCACGAAGCACTGCCTGCCGGCCATCGTCGCGCGCGTGTGGCAGGGCCGCGAAGCCGCCAAGCGAGACAAGAACAAGCCGCTCTCGCAGGCGCTCAAGATCATCATGAATGCGTTCTACGGCGTGCTGGGCTCCAGCGGCTGCCGCTTCTTCGACCCACGACTGGCGTCGTCGATCACGATGCGCGGCCACGAGATCATGCGCCAGACGCGCGCGCTTATCGAGGCCCGGGGCTACGAGGTGATCTACGGCGACACCGACTCCACGTTCGTGTGGCTGCGTCGCGCGCGGTCCGAGGCCGACGCCGCGCAGATCGGCCGCAGCCTGGTGGCCTACGTGAACGACTGGTGGCGAGATCATCTGTGGCAGACCTACAGCCTGGAGTCCGCGCTCGAGCTGCAGTTCGAGACCCATTTCCGGCGCTTCCTGATGCCGACCATCCGTGGCGCCGATCTCGGCAGCAAGAAGCGCTACGCGGGCCAGGTGATGCGCGCCGACGGCACGGCCGAGATGGTGTTCAAGGGCCTGGAAACCGTGCGCACCGACTGGTCACCGCTGGCGCAGCAGTTCCAGCAGACGCTCTACGCGAAGATCTTCAACCGCGAGCCCTATCGGGACTATGTGCGCGACACCGTGCGCCGCACGCTAGCCGGCGAACTCGACGAGCAGTTGATCTACCGTAAGCGCCTGCGCCGCCAGCTCGACGAATACCAGCGCAACGTGCCACCGCACGTACGGGCGGCACGCATCGCCGACGAGTACAACGTACTGCACGGCAGGCCGCTCCAGTACCAGCGCGGCGGCTGGATCAGCTACGTGATGACGGTGGCCGGCCCCGAGCCACTGGAAACACGCGCATCGCCAATCGACTATGAGCACTACGTCACACGACAGTTGCAGCCGATAGCCGATGCGATCCTGCCGTTCCTGGACGACGATTTCGAGACGTTGCTCACCGGGCAAATGACGCTGTTTCCCCAGTAACTTCCCTAGTTGCACGGTTCCGGGCACACCCGCTGAGGTATGCTTGGCGACTTAGAACAAGAATCCGCAGAGACTCCCCGCGCAGTCCATCATGTCCACCACCCTCCCCGATCCCACTTCCCCGGTTCCCCGTTCCAAGGCCATGCGCGCCGCCGCCAGCATGCTCGTACTGCGTGACGGAACACGCGGCATGGAGGTGCTGATGATGCGCCGCCCGCAGCGCGACGACGATCGCAGCGCCGGCGCCTTCGTGTTTCCCGGCGGCACGCTCGACCCGCAGGACGCCACGTTGCACAGCCTGTGCAGCGGACTCGAGGACTCAGCGGCCAGCGCGCGGCTCAGCGTCGCGGCGAACGGGCTCGACTACTACCTATGCGCGGTGCGAGAAGCGTTCGAGGAAGCCAACCTGCTGTTCGCCTACGACACGCGCGGGCAGTTGGTGCAACTCGACAGCCTGGCGGAAAGCGTGCGCCACCAACTGCGCGAGGCGGCCGGCTACGGTGGCAAGGGGCTGGCGCACGTTTGCGAGATGCTTGGGTTGCGGCTGGCCGTCGACCGACTGGCGTACAGCGCCTACTGGCTCACGCCACCCGGACTGCCCAAGCGCTTCGACACGCGCTTCTTCATGGCCATGCTGCCCTCGGGCCAGACCGCTCTCCACGACGGTGTGGAAGCCGTGGAGCACCGCTGGCTGCGTCCGGCCGAGGCGATCGACCCGGCCAGCAATTTCACGCTGGTCAATGCCACGCGCAGGATCCTGCAGTCGATCGCGCATTTCCAGAACGCACAGACTTGCTTCGATTTCGCGCAGCAGCAGCGCAACATCCCCCTGGTCATGCCACGTCTGGCGAGCGGACCCAAGGGCCAGCGCCCGGTGATGCCGGAAGAGGCACCGTATGCGGAAATCTCCCGCATCGACCCCGATGGCGCCGGGCACGGCCGCTACGCGCTGGAGCCGGGCCATGCCGTAAAACTGTCCGATCGCGTCTGGCGCGTGACGGCCAATAACGGCAGCGTCATGACCGGGCCGGGCACCAATACGTACTTCGTGGCCGGTGCGGACAACACCTGGGCCGTGATCGACCCGGGTCCCGACGATCCCGCCCACTTCGACGCCGTCATGGCCGCCGCGCCAGGCCCCGTCAAATGGATCTTCGCCACGCACACACATATGGACCACTCGCCGGGCGCCGTGCGACTGCGGGCCGCCACGGGCGCGCCGGTCATCGGGCTGGTCACGGCCGCGACCGACCGGCAGGACCCGACCTTCGCGCCCGACCATATGCCGCGTCACGGCGACCGTATCGCCCTCGGGCCCCAGACGACGCTGCGCGTCGTCCACACTCCAGGCCATGCGTCGAACCATCTCTGCTATCTGCTCGAGGAAGAGAAGACGCTGTTCACGGGCGACCACGTGATGCAGGGCTCGACCGTCGTGATCAACCCGCCCGATGGCGATATGCGCGCATACCTGGGGTCACTGCGGGCGCTGCTCGACGAGGACATCGAGTGGATTGCGCCCGGTCATGGCTTCCTGATGGGCCGGCCGCATGACGCGATCCGCCTGCTGATCCGGCATCGCCAGCAACGTGAAGCCAAGGTCATGAACGCGCTGCGCGCGCTGGCCCCGACGGATCTCGCCACGCTGCTGGCCAGCGTCTACGACGACGTGCCTCCGGGCAAGCATCCGATCGCCCAACGCTCGCTGCTGGCACATCTGCGCAAGCTGGAGGCCGACGGGTTGGCACGCGAGGTGGACGGTAACTGGCACCTGTTGCCGGCCGGGCTGTAACGGCCGGGCAGGCATCTTGCTGCGGCGCCGCACAACCGCCACCATCGCTTGAAATATCTGGATACCACGCCGGTCTTGGCGGTACGCCGGCGCGCTGCCTACATTGATGGCATTGAGATGCATCGGAGGCGCCATCATGTCCAGACTCATTGCCGTGATGCTGCTGACGCTGACCGCTACAGGCGCGGGCGCCGCGACTGCCGTCACCAAGTGTGAAAGCAGCCAGGACACGCTCTATACGGCAACGCCCTCATGCCCCGCCGGCTACACCAACACGACCCGGACCATGCGCGGCAGCGTGGTCACCGTCCCCCGCGCTACCCCCAAGGCGCGACAGGCTGAGCTGGCCTACCTGCAACATCAGGCGCAGATTTCGCAGCAGATCCAGGCTTGGGACGAACGTGACGCCGAGCAGGACTGGCGACTGATGAATGCGTTCTGGAACCAGTGCCGCGTTCTCGACTACCAGATCCGAGGCACGGAATGGGCCATGGAGAACACCGAATACTGGAGCCGGGCAGACCGCTACCGTGACGCGGTGAACGCCGCCCGTGCGACGCAGTTCCAGATGGGATGTTTCCTCTGACTTCGGATGGGTCGCGGGACGGCAGCCTCGCCGCCCCGCCGTGGAGGTTCCGGACCCGGGCGCACCGTATATTTCGCCGATATTAAATGCGCTTAGATCGGCATACAGAAAATTTCAGGCGGATTGCGGCCAGATTCAGGTCTTCTCTCACATACAATCCGTTCCCATCCGGCCCGCCACGTTTACATGAAAAAATCATGTTCCGAACGCTGGCACTGCGGTCGCAACCGCTTCCTGTGAAGATCATGCTTACTCTCACTGCGATAGTTGCGTATATGCTGGCCTGCATCGTTGCATTGGCCTTCGGTGCCCGCTGGGTACTCAAGAATGACCCGCTGCTCAAGCAGCAACAACTACTCGACTCCGCTGCTGGCGCTCGCGCGGAAGATCACCCCACCTGACGCGCCACAGACGCTGCAAGCACCGTCACCTTGTCGAAACGCCGGTCCACGAGACCGGCGTTTTGCTTTCCGGTCCTCCCGGATCCGGCCTTGCGCGGCCATGCCTCCTTATGGTTTTGATGCGACGCAAAATGATCTTGCGTCGCCTTTTCGTCTATAAACGCGCAACATGGCGAGACCCTGCCGGTTATCAAGGCGAAGCATCAATCCAACAAGAGGAGACACGAAGCATGCGTTGGAAGCAGCGTCCAGAAGGCTCCAACTGGGGCGAATTCGGGCCCGATGATCAACTTGGCCGCGTCAATCTGATCGGGCCCGAGCAGGTGATCAGAGGGGCGAAAGAGATACAGGCAGGCATCAGTTTCTGCCTCTCGCTACCGCTCGATTACCCTGGTGGCAACAAGCTCAATCCGCGACGCCACCCACCTCAGTTGCGCCCGACATTCCGCGACGACATCCCCTATCTGAACTTCCCGCTGGCCAAGGTGGACCCTGCCGCCACCGATGTCATCAGCGACGATCAGGTATTGCTGTGTCTGCAGTATTCGACACAGTGGGACTCATTGGCGCACGTTGGCGCGCTGTTCGACGCCGACGGCGACGGCCGTCCGGAGCGGGTCTACTACAACGGCTACCGAGCCAATGCCGATGTCGTTGGACCCGTGGACTACGCCGAGGATGACCACTTCGAAGCCCACGATTGCGGCCACGGCCACGGCAGCCATGCCGATGCGCTCGGCATCGAGAACTTCGCCGTCAAGGGCATGCAAGGCCGAGGCGTGCTGGTCGATCTGGCCGACGTCTACGGCACCGGGTACCGCAACGTGGGCTACGAAGACCTGATGCGGGCGATGGAGACACACCAGGTGGAAGTGGAACGCGGCGACATGCTCCTGCTGCGCACCGGCTTTGCCGAGGTGGTGCTGTCGATGCAACGCGAGCCCGACGAGAATGTGCTGCACCACAGCTGCTGCGCCCTGGATGGTCGTGACGACCGCCTGCTCAACTGGATCACCGATGCCGGCATCGCCGCCCTGATCGCGGACAACTATGCCGTCGAACGCTATCCGGCACGCCCGGCGCCGGCCGACGCGAAAACCCACCCGCTGCTGCCGCTACATCATCACTGCCTATTCAAGTTGGGATTGCCGCTTGGCGAACTCTGGTATCTGCGCGAACTGGCCGACTGGCTGCGCGCGCATCGTCGCACCCGCTTCATGCTGACCGCGCCACCACTCAGGCTGCCAGGCGCTGTGGGATCGCCGACGACGCCGATCGCGACGGTCTGACTTGCTCCGCTCTCCCACGCGTGGGAGAGCGGAAAACCAGAAGAACCCGAAAGGACACCCGAACACCAAGGAGGAGACGCATGAAAACAAAAGCACAAAAGCTCGCTGCCGCGGTACTGGTCACAGCGGCATTCACCAGCGTGACCACGCACGTCCACGCGCAGCCCAAGCCCGGTATCTCCGACGATGTCGTCAAGATCGGACTACTGCTCGACATGAGCGGCCTGTACTCGGACGTCACCGGGCGCGGTAGCGCCGCCGCCGCGCAGATGGCGATCGACGACTTCGGCGGCAAGGTACTTGGCAAGAAGATAGAACTGGTGGTGGTCGATCACCAGAACAAGGCCGATATCGCCGCCAACAAGGCGCGCGAATGGTTCGATCAGGATCACGTGGACGCGATCCTCGACGTGGCCGCATCGGCGCCCGCGCTGGCCGTGCTGGACGTCGCCAAGCAGAAGAACAAGATCGTGGTGTTCTCGGGCCCCGGCACGGAGCGCATCACGAATGACCTGTGCACGCCCGTGTCCGTCCACTACGCGTATGACACCTACGCGCTGGCCAACACCACCGCGCGCGCCATGGTCCAGCGTGGCGGCAAGACATGGTTCTTCCTGACAGCCGACTACGCCTTCGGTCATACCCTGCAGCAATCGGCCACCGTCGTGGTCAATGAGGCCGGCGGCCGCGTGCTGGGCGCCGCACGGCATCCGCTCAACACGAGCGACTTCGCCTCGTATCTGCTGCAGGCCCAGGCCAGCAAGGCACAGGTGGTGGGGCTGGCCAACGCCGGTGGCGACACCGTCAACGCGATCAAGGCCGCATCCGAGTTCGGCCTGACACGTAACGGCAATCAGAAGCTGGCCGGGCTGCTGCTCTACATCAACGACATCCACGCCATCGGCCTGAAGACCGCGCAGGGGCTGGTGCTGACCGAGGCGTTCTACTGGGACATGAACGACGCCACGCGCGCGTGGTCACGCCGGTATTTCGAGAAGGTCAAGAAGATGCCGAACATGAGCCAGGCCGGTGTCTACTCATCGGTCTCGCACTACCTGAAGGCTGTACAGGCAACCGGTACCGACGAGACCGCGGCGGTCATGAAGCAGATGAAAGCCACGCCGATCAACGACTTCTTCGCAAAGAACGGACGCATCCGAGAGGACGGTCGCATGGTGCACGACATGTACCTGTTCGAAGTGAAGAAGCCCGAGGAATCGAAGTATCCGTGGGACTACTACAAGCTACTGGCCACGGTGCCTGGAGACCAGGCCTTCATTCCGCCTTCGAAGTCGCAATGCCCGTTGCTGAAGAAGTAGCGGACATCGTTGGAGACATGCGTGGCGTCGAAGCGCCGCGCATGTCGCTGCGACTCGACGTCGTATGACAATGCGCTGATAGGACTGATTGACGTAGCCCTACTGACCTGGCGCTACTCCTGAACGGAAAACTGAAACGGTTTGGTGACTCGTGCGAGGGCGCAAGAAGCGCCTCTAACGGAAGACGCGCAAGGCGTCCATGGGAGAAATTTGAAACCGCCAGTCGGCGACTAGTTTCGAAACCCAACTGGGCTGCGGCCCGGCATTGTTCACAGCCACGAACAAACTGTCACCGATTCCACTCTTCTTTGCTTCGCCTCCTCTCGTTACATTCCTGACGCCGCACCGCGCCCGAGCCCGCAAGGAGGCGTGCGTGCGTCTGATAACAAGGATCACGAAGCATGAAGACCCGTATAACCTGCCTGGCCGCTCTGGCCATTCTGCCCATACTGCCCGCCACGGCCCACGCCGACGGCAGCATTACGCTCTATGGCGTAGTCGATGCCGGCGTGGAATACCTGACCCACGTACCGAACTCCGCCGGCGGTAGCAGCAGCGTTGTCCGCCTGTCGGCCGGCAACCTGTCGACCTCGCGTTGGGGCCTGCGTGGCAGCGAAGATCTTGGCGGTGGCCTGAAAGCCATCTTCACGCTGGAGAACGGATTCGACCTGGACACCGGCAACGCCAACCAGGCCGGCCGGCTGTTCGGCCGCCAGGCATTCGTGGGCCTGCAGAACCAGTACGGATCGCTGACACTGGGTCGTCATCAGACCGTGCTGTATGACTTCTCGCTCACGTATGACCCGATGGCCATCGCCACACGCTATTCGGTGCTGATGCACGACAAGTGGATGTCGGGGCGCGCCGACAACTCGCTGAAGCTGACCGGCAAGCTTGGCGCGGTCTACTACGGGCTGCTCTACAGCACCGGCTACGACAGCAAGGCCGGCGGCGAGATTCCGGGCGACTACAAGGCTGGCCGCAACTGGTCGGCCGCGGCCGGCTACGATGCGGGGCCGCTGTCGGCGCGCGTGGTCTACGACGAAGTGCGCGGCAGCACCGTTGCCACCGATGACAATCGCGAGCGCCGCGCCAGCATCGGCGCCAGCTACAACTTCGGCCGTGGCCGGGCTTTTGCCGGCTACCGCTGGTACTACGGCGATTTCGCCACCAGCTCGCTGCGCACCAACCTGTACTGGCTTGGCGCGAGCTACCAGGTGACGCCTGCGGTCACCGTGACCGGCGCAGCCTACTACACCGACGTGCGCAACAGCAGCGGCGATCCGTACAGCTTCGTGCTTTCGGGTACCTATGCATTCTCGAAGCGTACGGACCTCTACGCCATTGCCGCCTACGCCCAGAACAGCAACGGATCGGCTATGGGACTTTCCGGCTTCGGCCCGTCGCTGAACGCCAACGCGACCACGCTGACGGCCGCCACCGAGCAGGTCGGTGCGGGCCAGAACCAGTTCGGCGCGATCATCGGCATCCGCCATCGCTTCTGATCGGCAAGCGCATACCAGACACGCTCCACGACGGAGGTTTCCTTCGTCATTGCGGGCCCGCCTTGGCGGGCCTTTTTTGCGTCTGGCCGAACGCCCTTCCCTCTAACGCCCCCCTTCGACCGTTTAACCCTTCAACTCGATCAGCAGATCCTTCGCTGCCACGCGGTCGCCCGGCTTGACGTGCACGGCAGCGATCTCGCCGTCGCGATCGGCCGCGATATGGGTCTCCATCTTCATCGCCTCCAGCGCGAGCAGCGTCGTGCCGGCTACCACGCGCTGCCCGGGCTGCACCGCCACAGTCACGATCGAGCCCGGCATCGGCGCGGCGATGTGCAACGGGTTCTCGGGATCGGCAACCTGGCGGCCCTGTCGGGCCGTGGCGACGCTGACGGTACTGCGCTGCTCGATCAGGGCCGTGCGCGACTGGCCGTTCAGCTCGAACTGGACCTTGATCACGCCCTCTTCGGCATCGGGGTGGGTGCCTTGCAGCGAGACAAGGAGCGTCTTGCCCGCCGCAATGTCGACGGCCACTTCTTCCTGGGGCTGCAGGCCGTACAGATAGGCCGGAGTCGGCAGCACGGAAGTATCGCTATAGGCGCGCACATGCGCGTGGTACTCGACCGTCTGCTTCGGATACATCAGGTACGACGCCAGTTGCATGTCATCGAGCGGCTGCTCGCAGGCGGCCTCACCCTGTGCGCGGACGGCATCGAGATCGACGGCCGGGATCAGGTCGCCCGGACGGTACGGCGCGGGCGGCTCACCTCGGAGCACCTTGCGCGAAAGCTCGGCGGGGAAGCCATCCGGCGGGAAGCCCAGTTCGCCCTTGAACAGCGACACTACAGATTCGGGGAATGCCACATCCTTGTTTGGATCGCACACATCCGCTGCCGTCATATCGTTGGCCACCATCATCAGCGCCAGATCGCCAACCACCTTCGACGTAGGCGTCACCTTCACGATGTCACCGAACATCCGGTTGACGTCGGCGTAGGCGCGCGACACCTCGGTCCAGCGATGCTCGATACCAAGCGAGCGAGCCTGCTCGCGCAGGTTCGTGTACTGGCCACCCGGCATCTCGTGGCGATAGACGTCGGCAGTACCAGCGCGAATTTCGGACTCGAACGGCGCGTAGTAGCGGCGCACGCCTTCCCAATACATCGACGCCTCGTGCAGGCGGTCCAGGCTGAGCCCGGGATCGCGCTCGCTGCCGGCCAGCGCGGCGACGATACTCGACAGGTTCGGTTGCGAGGTGAGCCCGCTCATCGCGTCCAGCGCGCCGTCGACGGCATCGCAACCCGCCTCGATGGCAGCCAGTGCCGATGCCGCGGAAATGCCGCTGGTATCGTGCGTGTGGAAATGCACGGGCAGCCCGGTCTCTTCCTTCAGTGCCTTGACCAGCGCCGCCGCGGCCTGGGGACGGCAGATACCCGCCATGTCCTTGATGCCGAGCACGTGCACGCCAGCGCGTTGCAGTTCGCGGGCAATGCCCACGTAGTACTTCAGGTCGTACTTGGGACGGGAACCGTCGAACAGATCGCCCGTATAGCAAATCGCGCCTTCGCACAGCGCGCCGGTTTCGCCTACGGCGTCGATCGCCACGCGCATGTTGCGCACCCAGTTCAACGAATCGAACACGCGGAAGACGTCCACGCCGGCACTGGCGGCCTGCTTGACGAAGAAACGCACCACGTTGTCCGCGTAGTTCGTGTAACCGACGGCATTCGAGCCGCGCAGCAGCATCTGGAACAGGATGTTGGGCACACGCTCGCGCAGCTGCGCCAGGCGCTGCCACGGGTCTTCCTTCAGGAAGCGCAAGGCCACGTCGAACGTGGCGCCGCCCCAGCACTCCATCGAAAACAGTTGCGACAGCTCGCTGGCGTAGAACGGCGCGATCGGCAGCATGTCTGCCGTGCGCATACGCGTGGCGAACAACGACTGGTGCGCATCGCGCATGGTGGTGTCGGTCAGCAGCACCTGCTTCTGATCCAGCATCCAGCTTGCGAATTTCTCCGCGCCCAGCTCGCGCAGTCGATCGCGCGTGCCGAGCGGAAGCGGTCTGGTGGTGTCGGTAGCCGGCAGGACAGGCCTCGGAAGCGGCAACTGCGGCACCGCGCGGCCCGTCATTTCCTGATGACCGTTGATGCTGACGTCGCCCAGATAGCTCAGCAGCTTGGTGGCGGTATCGCGCCGTTTGGTGAAGGCCAGCAGTTCCGGTGTCAGGTCGATAAAGCGCGTGGTGACGTCACCACTCCCAAACGCGGGATGGTTGATGACGTTCTCCAGGAACTGCAGGTTGGAGGACACCCCTCGAATACGGAACTCGCGCAGGGCGCGATCCATGCGGCGGATCGACTCGGCGGCCGTCGGCGCCCAGGTGGTGACCTTGACCAGCAGCGAATCGTAGTACGGCGTGATCACCGCGCCGCCATAGGCGGTGCCGGCATCCAGGCGCACCCCGAAGCCGGCCGCGCTGCGATACGCGGTGAGTCGGCCATAGTCCGGCAGGAAGCCATTCTCAGGGTCCTCGGACGTGATCCGGCATTGCAGCGCGTGGCCATTGAGCGGAATCTGGGCCTGCGGCGGCACGCCCGCCGCGCGCGTGGTGATATCGCCGTTCTCGTCGAGCGTGTCTTCGGTCATGCCGATCCGGCCGCCTTCCGTGACGCGGATCTGTGCCTTGACGATGTCGATCCCCGTGATCATTTCGGTGACCGTGTGTTCCACCTGGATACGTGGATTGACCTCGATGAAGTAGAACTTGTTCGTGTCCGCATCCATCAGGAATTCCACCGTGCCTGCGTGCGAATAGCCGACCGCGCCCATCAGACGCAGCGCCGCGTCGCACAGTGACGCGCGACCGGCAGCGTCCATGTATGGCGCAGGCGCGCGTTCGATAACCTTCTGGTTGCGCCGCTGCACCGTGCAGTCACGCTCGTGCAGATGCACGAGATTGCCGTGCGTGTCGCCCAGGATCTGCACCTCGACGTGGCGCGCATTGCGTACCAGCTTCTCCAGGTACACCTCGTCGTTGCCAAACGCGGCCAGCGCCTCGCGACGGGCTGCCGCCAGCGAAGGCTCCAGGTCCTGTTCGCTCTCCAGCACCCGCATGCCACGGCCGCCACCCCCCCAGCTTGCCTTGAGCATCAACGGATAACCAATGCCGGCCGCCAGGCGCTTGCACTCGGCCAGATCGAGCGGCAGCGGATCGGTCGCCGGCATGACGGGCACACCCGCCGCAATGGCCGCATTACGCGCCGCCACCTTGTTGCCGAGCATCCGCATGACTTCAGGCGATGGCCCGATCCAGCGAATGCCGGCGTCGATGACCGCCTGGGCGAAGTCCGGGTTCTCGGACAGAAAACCATACCCCGGGTGAATCGCATCGACCTTGGCCTGCCGCGCGATCCGCAGAACGTCTTCGATATCGAGGTAAGCCGCCAGCGGCTTCTTGCCTTCGCCAACCAGATAGCTCTCATCGGCCTTGAAGCGATGAAGCGCGAGCCGGTCCTCCTTCGAGTAAATGGCGACTGTGCGGATGCTCATCTCGGCGGCGGCCCGCATCACGCGAATCGCGATCTCGGAACGGTTGGCAATCAACAACGACTTGATCGGGGCGAAGTCCATGGGGCATGCAACCTAAGCGAACAGGCCACGCGTGGGGACACGCGATGGCCAGAAGTCAGAAGACGGCGGTGGGCAGGTCCTGCCCACGCCGGAGAAGTCGGAGATCAGCCCGTCGGCACTGCATGGTGAGCGGGATTGACGATCAACTTGCGCGCACATTCACATGTGCGTCTGCGGGGGGTGAAAACGCAAAAAGCGGGCCACAGGGTAACGCTGCGCCTATCTCGTTGATTTGTCAGGGAATATCAATCACAGCGGTTTGATGCGATGGTTTCAGGAATGAAATTCATAAGTTCAATCATGAAACCCGCCATTTCTGAGCGACACCGATTGATCCCCAGCTTCATTGCACCCGATTGCCGGGCCTAATGAGCACCATCAGCCGCTATCTCCCCTATTTGGGACGCAGGGGGCGCGAAGACTGATGCCGGCCACCCCAGGGTCATGATCCCTCCATTGCCTCCCTTGAAATTTCCCGAGTACTGTATATATTTACAGTAACTGTATGGATGAACAGTCCTAGGAATTCTCGGAGGTATCAGATGGAACACCTGATCCGTGTGCAAAACGAATACGACCGACAGGTACTGGTGTGGCTGCGAGGCCGGATTGGCGATGCCGCCCTGATGTCTGCCGCCCGGCGTGTCGCGGCGGATGGGAAGAAGCCCTATCTTTCCACCATCTGCCGGCTGCTCAATATCCGGGCGCCATCGCGCCGGAGCTTCGCCGAGGAAGCGCGCAAGACCCATCGCGCCGTGGGCGAACGCTATCTGGCGCAGATTCGCCAGATCCTGAACCAGCCGGCTGCCCAAATGAAAACGGCCGGACACGAAGTCCGGCCGCAGGCAACGCTCTTCTAGGATCAGTCGGAGCAACCCAACCTTTCCGACCCTTCCGGCCTTTTTGGTCGATCCGATCTCAGGTCGGCATTTCGGTCACCCGCATGGCGGGCGTGATCTGAAGCGGGTCGGTCAGCAGTTCCAGCACGGCCGGCTTGCCGGCATTGCGGGCACGCTCGAAGGCCGCCGCGAAATCCTCGGTTTTCTCCACGCGCTCGGCCCAGGCGCCACAGGCACGCGCCATGCCAACGAAATCCGGGTTGACGATCGTCGTGCCGCTCTGACGGCCCGGGTAGCGGCGCTCCTGGTGCATCCGGATCGTGCCGTACATGCGGTTGTTGACCACCACCACGATCAGGTTGACGCCATGCGCCGCAGCGGTGGCGATCTCCTGCGGGTACATCAGGAAGCAGCCGTCACCGGCCAGACAGACCACGGTCTTCTCCGGATGACGCAGCTTGGCCGCGATCGCCGCCGGCAGGCCATAGCCCATTGCGCCACAGGTCGGCGCCAGTTCGGTACGCGGGCGCTTGTAGGCGTAGAAGCGGTGCAGCCAGACGGCATAGTTGCCTGCGCCGTTGGTCACGACCGAATCCTCGGGCAGCACGCTGCTCAGATGCGAAATCGCGGCGGACATATTCACGCCGCTCAGTTCCGAATGCGGCTTCGGCGGTGTGACAAAGGCCTCGTGATCCGCGCGCGCGCCCGCGGTCCACGACTTCCACGGTACCTGCGCCGGCGGCTGCAGCGATGCGAGCATCGCCGCGCCGGGTTCCACCCCGGCATGGATCGGCAGCGCGGCCTGGTAGACGCGGCCCAGTTCGAAGCTGTCGGCATGGATATGCACGAGCTTCTGCTTCGGCCGCGGCACCTCGAGCATCGTGTAGCCATCGGTGGCGATGTCCCCGAGGCGCGTGCCGAATGCGACGATCAGGTCGGCGGTTTCCACGCGCTCGGCAAGCTTCGGGTTGACGCCCAGGCTCAGGTGCCCAACGTAATGCGGATCGCGATTGTCGAGCACGTCCTGGCGGCGGAAGGCGCAGGCCACCGGCAAATCCCATGCGTGCACGAAGGCCGCGAAGTCGCGCACAGTGGCTTCCGTCCAGTTGGCGCCACCGGCGATCACGAGCGGACGCTCCGCCGCGCGCAGGGCCGAGGCCAGCGCCTGGGCATCTTCGGCACGCGGGGCCGCTGCCACCGCGCGATACGGCGCCGCGTCGACGCACTCCACCATGTTGTCGAGCACGTCCTCCGGCAATGCCAGCACCACCGGGCCGGGACGGCCCGACGTAGCTACCTGGAAGGCACGGGCCACCATCTCCGGAATCCGCGCGGGATCGTCGATCTCGGCCGCCCATTTGGCCATCGAGCCGAAGACCGCAGCGTAGTCCACTTCCTGGAACGCTTCCCGCCCCTTGTGCTCGCGCGCGATCTGGCCAACGAACAGGATCATCGGCGTGGAATCCTGCGCGGCGATATGCACGCCGCAGCTTGCGTGCGTGGCGCCCGGCCCGCGCGTCACGAAGCAGATGCCGGGACGCCCGGTCAGCTTGCCGTCGGCCTCTGCCATGTTGCCGGCCGCCCCTTCGTGCTTGGTGACGATCAGGTCGATCGTCGGCTGGTCATGCAGCGCGTCCAGAACATCCAGAAAGCTCTCCCCCGGCACGCAGAAAATGCGCTCGGTGCCGTGGATGCGAAGTTGATCGACGAGGACACGTCCGCCAGTGCGGGCGACAGGAGAAGAAGCGTTAGCGGTCATATCGAAAGCCTGCGATGGAATGTCTGCGATTGTTCCGTTTGACGCGCGCCCTCGCGCGGTCTATCGTGCATTTCTGTTATGCGGATTCTGCAAGTCAGCGTGGCACTCGCGCGTGTAGATTTGCTGGCGAGGCGCGGAACAAGACGCCCAGATCTGCCCACGGAACCGACAGGCAGAACAAGAAGAAAACACAGCGAATATCGTACCGCAACGCCGTACCCACCCGTTCGCGTAACAGGAGACAACGCAATGTTTTTCACCCATCGTCGGATGCGGCCCATGCTGGCCGTGCTTTGTGCCGGATGCATGACCATCGCCACGCAGGCCGGCGCGCAGTCTGCCGATCACTGGCCCAGCAAGCCCATCACCTACGTGGTGCCATTCGCGGCGGGTGGCACTACTGATCTGCTGGGCCGCCTGATCGGGCAGCGCCTGTCACAGACGCTGGGCCAGTCGATCGTGGTGGAAAACCGCGCTGGCGCGGGCGGCAACATCGGTTCGGACTACGTGGCCAAGGCCGCCCCCGATGGCTATACCCTGCTCGGCGGCACGATCAGCTCCCACGCGATCAATATCAGCCTGTATCCGAAGATGCCGTATGACCCGGTCAAGAACTTCCAGCCTGTGGCACTAATCGGCACCCTGCCGAACGTGCTGGTGGTCAATGCCAACAGCCCATGGAAGAGCGTGCAGGACGTGATCGCCGCGGCCAAGGCCAAGCCGGGCTCGGTCAACTTCGGGTCGTCGGGCAACGGCACGTCGCAGCATCTGGCAGCCGAACTGTTCGCCAACATGGCCGGGCTGCGCATGACCCATGTTCCCTACAAAGGCAGCAGCCAGGCTGTGCAGGCGCTGCTGGGCAACCAGGTCGACATCGTGTTCGAGAACAGCGTGGCGGCGATGCCGATGATCCAGGCCGGCAAGTTCCGCGCGCTGGCCACGACTGGCGCGAAGCGCGCGCCGGAACTGCCCGACGTGCCGACCATGGCCGAGTCCGCCCCCGGCCTGTCCGGCTATGAAATCGTGTCATGGCAAGCGATCTTCGCGCCGGCTGGCACACCGATGCCGATCATCAACAAACTCTCCGGCGAGATCGGCAAGATCATTCGCCAGCCCGATGTGCGCAGCAAGCTGGCAGGGATGGGCATCGAACCTTCGGGCGCCGGCCCCACCGAACTGGGCAACTTCCAGAAAAGCGAAGTTGCCAAATGGGCAAACCTGATCAAGGTGGCCAATATTCACCTGGAGTAAGCATGAGTGAACACCGTATTCCGACCGCCGACCTGCATCAGTGGGTGGTCGATCTCTGGCTGGCGGCAGGCTCCGATGCCCGCGAGGCCCGGCTGACCGCCGATCACCTCGTGGGTGCCAACCTGTCGGGCCACGACTCTCACGGCGTGGGGATGATCCCGAAGTATGTGATGTCGTGGCAAGGCGATCAGCTCCAGCTCAACCAGAAGGTCAGCGTGGTGCACGAATCGGGCGGCATCCTGAGCCTGGACGGCAATCGCGGCATGGGCCAGGCGGTGACCGAACAGGCCATGGGGATGGGCATCGAGCGCGCCCGCGAGCATGGTGTCTGCGTGCTTGGCCTGCGCCGCTCGCACCATCTGGGCCGGGTCGGCCACTGGGCCGAGCAGGCCACGGCAGCCGGCATGATCTCGATCCATTTCGTCAACGTCCTCTCCAAGCCAATCGTCGCGCCACACGGCGGCTACGACGCGCGCTTCGGCACCAATCCGTTCACGATCGGCGTGCCGCTACCCGCGCAGCCGCCTCTGGTGCTCGACTTCGCCACCAGCGCCATCGCGCTTGGCAAGGTACGCGTGGCCCACAACAAGGGCGTGCCGGTGCCGCCGGGCTCCTTGATGGACCCGAACGGCCACCCCACCGACGACCCCTCGGTCATGTTCCCGGGCGCCGGCGGCCCGCAGGGCGCGCTGCGCACGTTCGGCGAGCACAAGGGCTACGTGCTGGCCGTGATGTGCGAACTGCTCGGCGCGGCGGTGACCGGTGGCCATACGATCCGTCCGGAGACGCTCACACACGAACATGCGGTGTGGAACAACATGCTGGCGATCATCTTCGATCCGGCACGGCTGGGCAGCAGCACCACGTTCGGCCACGAGGTCGAGGCGTTTGTTGAATGGGTCAAGGCGTCACGGCTGCAGCCGGGCAATGACCAAATCCGCCTGCCCGGCGACACGGAACGCGAATGGCGCCGCGCCCGCGCCGATTTCATCCCCGTGGACAGCAGCACGCTGGCCCAGCTAGACGATGCCGCCGCTCGCGTGCTGCAGGCGCGTGGCAAGTCGCCGGGGCCAGTCTCCGCGCTGGCGGCCGATTGAACCAGGAGTAACCGCATGACCCAACATCTGCCGCAGATCACCCCCCTGCCAAACCGTTTCCGGGCCGACGTGCTCGCGCGCAAGCGCCTGATTGGCCTGTGGAGTTCGCTGGGCCAGCCCGTGACCACCGAGATCATCGGTCTGGCCGGATTTGACTGGCTGCTGCTCGACGGCGAACACTCGCCCAATGACGTGCTGACGTTCATGCCGCAGCTCATGGCGCTCAAGGACAGCACCAGCGCACCGGTGGTTCGCCCGCCGTGGAACGACCCGGTGATGCTCAAGCGGCTGCTCGATATCGGCTTCTACAACTTCCTGATTCCGTTCGTGGAATCGGCGGAAGAAGCCCGTCGTGCCGTGCGCGCCACGCGCTACCCGCCCGACGGCATTCGTGGCGTCTCCGGCGCGCAGCGCCAGAACCGCTATGGCACGCTGCCGGACTTCTTCAAGACCATCAACGACAATATCTGCGTGCTGGTACAGATCGAAAGCCGCAAAGGCGTGGAAGCGGCCGACGAAATCTGCGCAGAATCCGGCGTCGACGGCATCTTCATCGGCCCCAACGACCTGGCCGCGGCCTACGGGCATCTGGGCAACCCGAACCATCCTGAGGTGCAGGCAGCCGTGCGGCAGATCTATGATGCAGCCAACCGCGCCGGCAAGGCCATCGGCACGCTGACGCCCGTGGAAGCCGACGCCAGGCGCTACCTGGACATGGGCGCGCATTTTGTCGCGGTGGGCATCGACAACGCACTGCTGCGCGACGCGGCACGCGCGTTGCGCGAGCGCTTTACCGTGTGACTCCCCTTCAACCGGATATCGACATGAGCAAGATCGGATTTATCGGACTCGGCGTAATGGGCAAGCCCATGGCGCTGCATCTGCAAACGGGCGGTCACGCCGTCCATGCTCATACACGCAGCGGTGTGCCGCAGGCGTTGCTGGATGCGGGCGTCCAGTCGTGCGCCAGTGCGGCCGATGTGGCGCGGCAGGCCGACGTCATCTTCCTGATGCTGCCGGACACCCCCGACGTCGCCCGCGTGCTGTTCGGCGAACAGGGCGTGGCCGAGGGCCTGTCCCCGGGCAAGATCGTGGTGGACATGAGCTCGATCTCGCCAATCGAGACGCGCGAATTCGCGGCACGCATCGAGAAGCTCGGCTGCGACTACGTCGACGCGCCAGTTTCCGGCGGCGAGGTTGGCGCGAAGGCCGCCACGCTGTCGATCATGGCCGGTGGCAAGCAGGATGTTTTCGACAAGGTGCTGCCGCTGCTGCAACTGATGGGCAAGAACATCACGCTGGTCGGCAATGCCGGCGACGGACAGGTGGCCAAGGTGGCGAATCAGGTCATCGTCGCGCTGACGATCGAAGCTGTCAGCGAGGCGCTGGTGCTGGCTGCCAAGGCCGGCGCCGATCCGGCACGCGTGCGGCAGGCGCTGATGGGCGGCTTTGCGAGTTCGCGCATTCTGGAAGTGCACGGCGAGCGCATGATCAAGCGCACCTTCGAACCGGGGTTCCGCATCGAGCTACATCAGAAGGACCTGAATCTCGCGCTGTCCACTGCCAAGGCGCTCGGTTTGGGCCTGCCTAACACCGCATCGTGCCAGCAACTGTTCAACGTGTGCGTGGCGCAGGGCGGCGCGGGCTGGGATCACTCGGGACTGGTCAAGGCGATCGAGCACATGTCGTCGTTCGCGATCGGTGACAAGCCGACCAACGCTCCGACCAAAGGCTGATGTCGGCACTGAACTCCGACGATCTCGCGTGCTTTATCTGCGTGGCCAACACGCAGAGCATTTCGCGCGCTGCGCTGGAACTGGGCGCGGACCAGTCGACCGTAAGCCGGCAGATCGCGCGGCTCGAGGCGTCGCTGGACACGCGCCTGTTTCACCGCAGCGGCCGCGGCGTGGTGCTGACCGAGGCGGGCAATACGCTGCTGGGCTACGCGCGGCAGGTGGCCGCCACGCTGACCG
>NZ_ANKP01000237.1:0-17549 GCF_000319775.1 Cupriavidus sp. HMR-1 | reverse complement strand
ATTCGTTTTGCGGGGGCAAGCTCAGCGAAGTAATTACGTGGGGTCACTTCGTCGCGTGATGACGACAAGGTGGAACGTACCGGGGTTATGTGGATTGACATGGCTTTCGCGCGGACGCGTCAACCTGTGTGCGCGCGAACATTGCGGGCCGGTAATGGGAAACTCACGAAAAGAGGTCGCTTCTCTCGAAGCAAGATCGACTGCCTTTGCAATACGCTGCGGGTTCCGATCTAGTTGGAGAGTAAGGATGGACACGCCATACGTCGCAAAATGGGCGCGTAGCGAAGACAGCGTTCATGAGCAAGCGCTGCGACTTCGCACACGGAGGTTCGAGCTGCTGTCTGCAAATATTGCAAATGCGGATACGCCGAACTACAAGGCGCGCGATATCGACTTCAGCGCCGAGTTGGATAGGGTGATGGGCAGTGGCCAGAATTTTGCGGGCATGACCATGACTTCGCCGCGACACATCGAGGCAAGCAAGCCCGCGCTGGAAGAGGATCTGATGTATCGCGTCCCCCTGCAGTCGAGTATGGACGGCAACACCGTGGAGATGGACGTCGAGCGTGTGGCGTTTGCAGAGAACGCGCTGCGGATGCGGTTCTCCATTCAAAAGACTGCCGACGAGTACAAGGACATGCTCAAGCTCTACCAGGACATGCGGCCCTAGCGGGGAAACCGCGACTACTGGCAGGGCGGCTTGGGTGCGGCGACAGCGCTGGACGCGTCTCTGGAAGACGGCTCCGGTGTGCTCGCTGCGGATTCCTGCTTCGACGGATGTTTGGCTGTGCGATGTCGCGGGTTGGCCGCCCAGGCAACCCGTTGGTCGCGGGAGGCGTATCCCGTGTCTGAATGTCCAATGGCGAGGGTGTGCCACTGGGTCGGCTTCTCGCTGAGTCGATCACCGGTCGCAGGAGCCGGCAAAGCGTAGGCCAGCAAGGCAGAGCATGCGACGGCGCTAATCATCTGTATGGTTCCTGGACGGATGACATGAGGATCCTGTCATCCGCAAGATAGTACGCTCAGATTGCGGGCACATTACCAACGCATTACGGCGGGGCATTGGGGCGCTGACTCGTTGAGCTTTGTTGTTGCAATGCGGGGCACACTAGTTGCTAATAGTGTGCAACGGCGTGAATGCCGATTCAGACTGACTGGAGCCCGCGACAATGACCGAAAAGCTGCGCCTGGACATTCCTGTCTTGCTTCCTGGCCTTCCCGATTCCTCTGATCCCTGTGTAGAACGGTTGCTGTCCGAACTGAGAGGGAAAGAGGGCGTCGAGGCGGCGCATATAAAAACTGCAAATGTTGATAGCGATTCACAGATATGTGTCCACTACGATCCCGCAGCGATTTCCCTTGCCCGCATCCGGGAGCTGGTGACAAGCACGGGTGCGGTGATTTCGTCGCGGTTTGGTCATGTGCTTTGGCAATTGAAGGGCGTCTGGCACGAACGACGAGCGCGAACCGTAGCTAGCCAACTGCGGGCCTTGCCCGGCGTCATCGAGGCCGAAGTCAGCGCCTCCGGCATAGCGCGCGTCGAATTCGACAACGATCGGATCTCCGCGGCAGGGATCGAGCAGGCCCTGTCAAAACGCGGGCTCGCGCCGGTTGAGATCGGTGCCCGGAAGAGCGGTCATGCAGACCATGAACACCGCGAAGGCGTCAAGGATCATGCACATGGGGAAGGCGAGGGGCATGAGGCCCACGCACACGGCAGCGTGTTTGGCCCGAATACTGAGCTAATCTTCTCCCTGATCTGTGGGGCCTTGCTTGGTCTCGGATTTGCCGTTGGTAAGCTGTTCGGCAGCCTGCCAGCATGGATTCCGGTTGCCTTCTTTGTCGGCGCGTATTTTTTTGGTGGTTTCTATACCGTTCGGGAAGCGATAGAGAACCTCCGGCTAAAGAAGTTCGAAATCGACACACTGATGCTGGTAGCCGCCGCAGGGGCGGCGGCGTTAGGCGCTTGGGCGGAAGGCGCGCTACTTCTCTTTTTGTTCAGTCTCGGCCACGGGCTCGAACACTACGCCATGGGGCGCGCCAAGCGGGCGATCGAAGCGTTGGCGGCGCTCGCACCGGCTACAGCAAGTGTGCGGCGTGAAGGCGAGGTACGAGAGGTCCCCGTCGAGGAATTGCAGGTGGGGGATGTGGTGGTGGTTCGGCCGAACGAACGCCTCCCCGCCGATGGTTTTCTGGTAAAGGGGGCTTCCGCAGTCAATCAAGCGCCGGTTACTGGCGAAAGCATCCCGGTCGACAAGCAGCCCGTGGATGACGCCGCCGCAGCCAGGAGGAAGCCCGATGCCGTAGGGGCCGTGTCCCGCGTGTTCGCCGGAACCATCAATGGCGCCGGCGCCATTGAAGTGGAAGTGACGCGCCTTTCCACGGACAGCGCCCTGGCGAAAGTCGTCAAGATGGTCAACGAGGCCGAAGCGCAAAAGTCACCGAGCCAGCGGTTCACTGAGAAGTTCGAACGGATCTTTGTTCCTGCAGTGCTTGTGCTGGCGGTATTGCTGCTGTTTGCAGGGCTAGTGATCAATGAGCCGTTCAGTGCGACCTTCTACCGCGCCATGGCGGTGCTGGTTGCCGCCAGCCCATGCGCGCTCGCCATCGCGACACCGAGCGCGGTGCTGTCGGGGGTAGCGCGCGCCGCTAGAGGGGGTGTACTGATCAAGGGCGGGGCGCCGCTCGAAAACCTGGGTTCACTGAAAGCCATTGCATTCGATAAGACGGGGACGCTGACGGAGGGGCGCCCCCGTATTACCGATGTGATGGTCGCCGAAGGAGTAGCTGAAGCGGAATTGTTGAGCGTAGCGGTCGCCGTGGAGTCGCTCAGCGACCACCCGTTGGCTGCGGCCATTGCCCGCGATGGCCGCAAGCGCCTGGAAGGCAGTTCCATCCCGGAAGCGTCTCATCTCCAAAGCTTGACCGGACGCGGGGTCACGGCGACGTTGTGCGGTAAGACCGTCTGGATTGGCAAGCCTGACATGTTCGGCGCCGACGGGATTGCACCGCTTAGCGAATCGATGGCGAGCGCAGTGCAGACGCTGCGCAGCACTGGCCGCACGACAATGATCGTCAGGCAGGGAGATCGGGACCTCGGCGCCATTGGGCTGATGGACACGCCGCGCGCCTCGGCGCGCGCTGCCCTCGAGGCACTGCGCAGGCTGGGTATCACACGCATGATCATGATCTCCGGCGATCACCAGCGCGCAGCCGAAGCCGTCGCCAAGGACGTAGGTATCGATGAAGCCTGGGGCGATCTGATGCCTGAGGACAAGGTCAAAGCCATCCAGACGTTGCGCGCGGAAGCCAAAGTGGCCATGGTCGGCGACGGCGTCAACGACGCGCCGGCAATGGCCAACGCCACGGTGGGCATCGCAATGGGTGCGGCAGGTTCAGATGTGGCACTGGAAACGGCGGATGTTGCGCTGATGGCCGACGACCTCCAACACCTGCCTTTTGTGGTCGGTTTAAGCCGACATACGCGGGCCATCATCCTTCAGAACGTGTATATCAGCCTCGGCGTCGTGGCGTTCCTTCTGCCAGCCACGATCCTCGGCCTCGGTATCGGGCCCGCCGTGGCCATGCATGAGGGGTCGACGCTGATCGTCGTGTTCAATGCGCTTCGACTGCTAGCCTATCGCGACAAATCCCCATGACGGGCCCCGGCCGCAATGATGGCGATGCCAGATGCGGCGGCAGCTATGGCCGCCGACTCATTTGGCGGCATTGCCGCAACTTCCACAGAACTTTGCGTCGCGTGGGAGTAAGGTGCCGCATCGACTGCACGGCGCCGGAGCCAGTGAACTGCCGCATTGCTGGCAGAAGCGCGCGCCCTGGGCGCTCACCGTGCCGCAGTTGGGGCAGTGGACGCCGGCGGGGCTTTGTGGTGGCAAAGGATTCCCATAGCCGTAGCTGCCGCCACCATCATGATGACCTCCTCGACGACCGTGCTCACTTCCGCCGCCGTGATGACCGCCGCTGTGACGGCCCATGAGCCTTTCCAAGAAACCCATCATTCCTCCTAAGTGGATGGATCGTCGCTGCGGCCCCGTGGTGTCGGGTGCTGCGACGACTTGCGCTGCTACGCGTCAGCCAATGCCTGTAGTAAATAGTCTGTAGTGACTACAGGGTCAATGGTCGGTGGATGCGAAGAACGGAATAAGTTGAATACGAGGCTCTTTCTTTCGAAAACGTCATGATCCCGATAGTTGCTGGCCATGTCGTGAGAGCGCATGGAAGGCGGGCTGTCTATCGGCTTGGCGCAAGGGTTTCCGTGAGGATGGCATCCCGCTGAGGAGCCTCGGGGAGGCCAGGAGCTTTGCCTTCCGGGCATCCGGGTGCGTGAAAGATTGCTGCAGGCGGGGTGCCACCCCGTGTCGCTGCGGCCACCTGCCCCGGCTCAGCGGTGGGGGTGCCGGGGCCGATCGGCGCCGTATAGCTTGCCACCAGATACACCGGCCGCCGCTTGACTTCATTGAACAGACGCCCAACATATTCCCCGAGCACGCCTAGGAAAACCAGTTGCAGGCCGCCCAGCAGAAGCAGGGCGGTCATCATGGATGGGTAGCCGTGTACGGGGTCGCCGTAGAGCAGCGTCTTGCCAACGATGAAGGCGGCCATGCCAAAGGCGGGAACGGCAACAAGCAGGCCGATCGAGGTTGCAAACTTGAGCGGCACGGTGGAAAAGGCAGTGATGCCATCCACGGCAAAACGCAACAGCTTGCGGTAGTTGAACTTGGTCGTCCCGGATGCCCGCGCGTCACGCCGATACAAGACGGCCGTCTGCCGGAATCCTATCCAGGCATACAGCCCCTTCATGAAGCGGTGCTGCTCCCGGAGTTGTCCGAGTGCGGCAACGGCACGACGGCTCATGACGCGGAAGTCGCCGGTGTCGGCCGGAATCTCCGTATCGCTGAGCTTGCCCATCAGGCGGTAAAACCAGTGCGCGGTGAACTTCTTGAGGAACGATTCGCCATCCCGGGAAGTGCGCGTGGCGTACACCACGTCGAACCCCTCGCGCCATTTCTCGATCAACGACGGAATCAGTTCGGGCGGATCCTGCAGATCGGCGTCGATGATCACAACGGCGTCGCCGCTTGCCACGTCGAGGCCCGCCGTTAGCGCGGCTTCCTTGCCGAAGTTGCGACTCAGCTCGACAATGCCGACGCGCGCTTCGGCCGCCTTGAGATTGTGTGCAACCGCCAGTGATCGATCGCGGCTGCCATCGTCCACGTAGATAATCTCGTAGTCCGATGCCAATCCATCCATCACGCGGAGAAGCCGAAAGTGAAACTGTGGCAGGACAGCTTCTTCATTGAAGAGCGGTACGACGACCGAGATCTTCTCTGGCAGCAGGCTGGCGGCATTCATCGCATCGCTCCATTCATGAACGTCCAATTTGCATGGAGTACGTAGTTGACCAACATGACGAAAATTGTCGAGAGGATTTGAGCAACCAGGTAGTGAAGCCCCAATGCTAGTCCAGCCCACATCAGAAGTGAGTTAAGAAAGAACGCCAGCGCGGAAACGAGAATGAACCGTCCGAAAGTGGCGCGTTGTGGTCGGACTGGTGTGAACACCCATCGGCTGCTGATGCAGTAGTGCGTCAGAAGGCCTGCAACACTGCCGGCGGCAGACGCCGGTAGCGCTGCAACCCCGAAACCGACCAGCGTGATCAGTGTTGCGTAGTGTGTAGCGGTTGCCGTCGCCCCCGCGCCCAGAAACCGTACAAATCGTGATGGGATGTTCATGGTTTTTGCACCAGAACGTTGACGCCATGTCGTCCGATCACAGTTGTGTTGCCGCCGAGCAGCGGTCTCAGTCGATGAAACGTCTCGTGCCGCATGACCGCGAGCTTGTGACCAGGGGTCAGCCATCGCTGCGCAAAAGCTTCTTCATTAGCAATCCACTTGTCGGGCTCGACCGAGAAGCCGAGATCCAGCTCGGATCTGGCCCCGACAATGATCGGTTCTCGTTCGGCGTAAAACGCCAGACCTCGGTCAATCTGGCCCACGTTGAACAGTTGTGTGTTGTCGCGGGACGCCGCCTTGGCTTCCAAGCCAAGTGGTTTGATGGAGAGGGACCCAAACGCCCGAGACGCCATCAAGCCAGCCTGAAGGCTGGCCAGCGTCGCCAGCGAAGCGACGGCAACCGCGCAGAGCCTGTGGCCGCGCAGGGCGATCCCAAAGGCCAGGAAGCCACCGATGACCAGAATGCCCATCGTGATGGCGCCCCAGGTATGCAATGAGGCCGGATTGCTGATATTGAGCTTCAGTACCGCATTCGACATTGTCGGATGCCATAGCAGCACGGCGATGGCAACGCCGAGCACAGGCATGGCAAGAAAGCTTGCCGCCAGTGTGGGGCGGGCTGCAGTCATGGATCTGTACGCGAGCAAGACGGCCACCGGTGGTAAGGCGGGCAGGATATAGAGCGGCAGCTTCGAGCGCGAAATCGAAAAGAAGGCAATGACAACGACTACCCACAGCGACAGAAACAGTCGTGCGTCGAAGCCAGGCGTTGCCTGTGCGCTGCGAGAGCGGAGTGCGATAGCACGGGGAATCAAGCCCATGAACGGCAGGACGCCTGCCGCACCAACGGCCAGGAAGAACCAGAATGGCTTGTCCCGCTCGTGAACCGAGGACGAGAATCTCGCGAAGTGTTCGTGGATGAAGAAGTAATTCAGAAATTCGGGGTTGCGCTGGGACACCACGACAAACCAAGGCATGGTGATGGCCACCGCAAGCAGGCTCCAGCGCCAGAATCTCGCGCTAAAAAATGCGGAAAATTGTCGAGTGACCGCCCCGTATAGCAGCAGCGTGATTCCTGGCAGTACCAGGGCAATCAGGCCTTTGGCAAGAAATGCCAGACCGACCAACAACCAGATCAGGGGGTATAAGCGAGGTTCCCGATTCTGGTAGGCCACGGCGAAAACGAGAGCGGCACTGCCGAGCAGTGCGCCGACACCAATGTCTGTTGTTGTCAGATTCGAGCCGAGAATCCAGAGGGGAGCGCCGATGAGCACCAGCGCTGAGGCGAGGCCTATGCGCGTGTCATAGAGCGATCGCGCCGCCCACCATGCGGCGAGTGCGCCCAGCAGTCCCACAAGCGCACTCCAGATCCTTGCTGTCCACTCGGACGGCCCGAAGAGCGTATAGGCGCTGGCGGTCGCCCAATACTGCAGGGGCGGCTTGTCGAAGAACTTGATGCCGTTCAACCGCGGCGTGACCCAATCGCCGGAGACGAACATCTCGCGCGGAACCTCGGCGTAACGACCCTCGTCGGGTTCATAGAGGGGACGCACGGATAGCGTGGACATCCAGAGGACCACCGTGAGTGCGATGGTCAAAGCCATGAAAATCTGTCGCTTCAAGAGACTGCCCGTCCAGGTGTGCGGTGGCCACTGCTACCGCGCTTGGTCAAATGCTCTCAGGGCGCAACGACATAGATGCCGGATGTGGTTCGTCGCCGTCGTGATGTTGGATCATGGAGCAGTTCACGCGGCGCCGCTTGACGCCCCACGAGCCGAGGATGCGATTCACGCGGGAGTCCGAAGGATGGCGACTTGGCCAGCAGAGAGCGAACAGCGGGATTCTAGGGCGCTCACCTGTCGGGGGGATTACGAGGTGATGACGGCGCAGTCCGCCGTCGAGTGCTTTGCGGCAGAAGAAGTTGCCTGACGAAGCGTCAGCGTTAGCTCATGGTAACCCAAGTGCTTCGGAGAACGGGCGTCGGGTTCGATGCGTTGGTGCGTAACCATTCGGCAATGTCGCCGCAATGTTCTGCATAGTAAACTTGACGCCCCGCAGTTGTCAGCGGGCCTCATCACCCTTAGTACGCCGGGGTGCAGCCCTCGATGGGATCGGCGGGCGATGCTTATGACAACGCCATGTGTGAAAGCTTCTTTGCAACGCTCGAATGCGAGCTGCTGATGCGTTCGCACTTTGCCACGCATGATGACGCGCGGCGCGCCTTGTTCACTTGGATCGAAGGCTGGTACAACCCACATCGCTTGCACAGCGCGTTGCGCTATCGAAGCCCGCAGGAGTTTGAAAGGATGACCGCCCATGACAAGGATCTGACGCAACACTCAGCCTTCACCGCCCCATCACAAGGAGACAACCCATCGAACTAAGATTCCAATGCAGATCTGTCCGAAAAAACGGGGTAACCCCAATCGTCGGTTTGCCTGGCACTGCGCCCGTCTTGCCAGTCTGCAGGCCGAGCAAGCTTCTCTTCTACATTTTTGATCGCGCTACACCGAGAACTTCGCAGACCAGCTTCACAGGTCGTCCCCCGCCAATGAGGTTGAGCGCGCAAATTATTTTCGCGAGGTCATCACCTCCACTGCCTCACGGAGAATCTCGTTCTCCATGGTCTTCTTGCCCCAGCATGCGCTGTAGCTCACGGACTTGCTTGAGCGCGTCGCTCAGGCTCGATGGCGGCACGACTTCTTCACCAGCCCTAACCGCCGATAGACTGCCGTCCTGGTACAGCTTGCGCCAATGAAGGAGGTGATTCGGATTTCCGCCTTGCTGGCACGCCACCATCAACACCGTCTTGCCCGGCTCACAGCTCTCGCGCTCAATCGAAACACAGTCGTATGCCCCCGCCTGTAAGTTCATTGTAAGGGGGAACTGTGTCCGGCAATTCAGGGGGCCGCTCCAGGCTCGCTCCATCCGGATAGCCCCCCCGAAAGCAAGTAAATCGATTAATTATGCGTAAATGAACTGCGCATAAAATAAGATCGCGTCTTGGCACGACTTCCTAAAGCGAGAGGATACAGGCGATGGCCCAGAATGGTGCAATAGTCTTGGAGGCGCCCAGCGGCGATCCAGATGCCGCTGAGTTGCAAGCGGTGGAGATGGAAGCGACCTTGCAGAGCCTGATGCAGCTTGGATTAGTGACGTCGTGGCTGCGGCTCGCCGACAGCTCGTACCGAGTGGAGGTCGATGGAGAAATCATGGAGCAGCTCTCAGTACTCGGATGGGCGCGCAACTGCTGCCCTCGGCGGGCACCCGAATCTCTGGAGTAGCCGCAACTCCCTCTGAGCGTAAGGCGGCGTAGCTCCAGCAGTCTACGTGCACGTGCGTAATGCATTCGGGAAGCGGCTTCTTGACTGGCCGAGCTCATTTTCGCGGCCCGGTCGGTCGAGCCCGGCGCACACTTTAGATCGTGGATGATTTCGCATGGCAACATGCTTCCGGCGAAGATCACGTTATTTGGATGGGCGAGCGCTGGAGCCGTGAATGGATTCTAGTGCTATGCGGCTCACTAAAGCCCAATTGAAGGTGGCCGGGTGTGACGAGCACGCGCTTGATTGGTTGGACTGACGTCCATGGCCATCATTTGATCATCGGCCGCTGTTTGTAAGGTCTTAAGAGGCCTTCCCTCAGGTCCAGCGATCGCGGCGCAACCGCAAAACCGACTGTCAGGCTCCCTCCTCCTTAGTCGCTCGACACAACGCCCTATCCCCAACTTCCCGGTCGATGGCTCCGCACGTCATCTTCCCGTAATCCTTTCGACAGGTCAGGACCCTAAAATCTGTCATCCGGATGCAAAAATATCGCGTTCGAGACATTGCAACGGCCACCTCGCGGCCCAAGCCCTTTCCGTGAATACGGTCTGCAGACTCGGGATCGAAAAGAAGCGCGTGTCCGTTGCAAAGCCCCAGCACCACGATCCTGCGAGTAGCTTTCGGAAGTGGCACAGGCGACGCGTACGTCTGATCGGCAGAAATTTAACCGTAACTACATGGGCCTGCTCTCAAAACGACGGATTTTGCCTGTCTTGACGATGACACTGGCAATGGTCCTTTGGATGTCGACACTAGCCATTCGCCCGCTGTATGAACCCGATGAGGGGCGTTACGCAGAGGTTCCGCGGGAAATGTTCGTCTCGGGCGACTGGGTCACGCCGCGGTTAAATGGCGTCAAGTTCTTCGACAAGCCACCCCTTCAGTATTGGGCGACCGCCGGCGCCTATACGCTTTTCGGGCCGTCCGAATGGACAGCAAGGATCTGGAGTGCTCTTGTGGGACTGCTGGGCGTACTTGTCGCATGGTGGGCTGCGCAAAAGCTCTATGACAAGCACGTTGGCCTGGCTTCAGCGTCGGTACTTATCGGCGCACCCTTATGGATTCTCGGCTCGAATCTGACAACGACGGACATCGGCGTCGGCTCACTGCTCGGCAGTGCGGCTCTCGTTTTCGCTGTGGCTTACCAGCGTCGGGACTATCGCTTATACCCGATTATCTGGCTGTTGGTCGGTCTGGCATTTCTTGCCAAAGGCCTGATCGCTCTCGTATTGCCAGCAATAACGCTGGCGCTGTACGTGGCGATCACGCGACAGCGATCCGCGTTCTTCAGCGGGAAATTCTGGCGCTGGAGTCCGCTTGCGGTGGCAATCACAGCGCCTTGGTTCATTGTGGTGTCCTTGCGCAACCCCGAATTTCTGAACTACTTCTTTATCCACGAACACTTCGCAAGGTTTTCTTCCGCGATACACGAGCGAGACAAGCCAGTCTGGTTTTTCCTTGCCGTTGCCGCGGCGGGTGTGCTGCCGTTCATTGGCTTGATCCCTCGTGCTTTCTCTTTCTGGTCTCGCAGCGCTCGGGCGACGCAGCACTTCGATTCGAGATTGTTTTTGTCACTCTGGGTTGTTGTTGTCCTTACCTTCTTCTCGATCTCCCGCTCCAAGCTGCCGCTGTATATCCTGCCAGCCTTTCCACCGATGGCGGTGCTGCTTGCGCACCGTGCTATGTCCGGAGTCCGCCCCACGTTGGCTGCAAGCTTTCTTGCCATGCCAGTGCTCGCGGTGACGATCGGCTTCCTGCTGTGGCATCCGACCTTGTCAAATGCGCTACTGAAGCGCGACGTCAGCGATCCGGCAACGTTGCAGACCTGGGGCTCCATCACCGTAGGCATTCTCGCGATCGGTGGCTTTCTGGCCTTTGGGATCGCCCTGCGCGGCCGCAGGCTCTGCGCGGTTGCCGTCGCTTCGCTGGCGACGCTGGCCGGCCTTCAGGCTGGCTTGATGGCGTCTCGGGCGTTTGGATCCCTCTCCATCAAACCACTTGGCTTGGAAGCCAAGGCGGCGTCCCGCGTTGACACAGAACTGTTCGACGTGGGACAAATTGACCGAGGCCTAGCATTCTACACCGAGCGATTACCTACCATTGTCGGCGCCAGATCCGAGCTAGATCTTGGCTTCTCGGTCGAGCCTGGAAAGTTGATTGCTAATGAAGAGGCCTTTGCGCAGCGATGGAAGACCCCTGGTCACAAGCTCGCGGTCATGCGGCACGAGACGTTTCATCGACTGAGACCGCTGCTCGGTGGCGACACAACTGTGATCGGTCGACAAGGCGTCAACGTCCTGGTGCAGAAGCCATGAGGGTCCCGTTACGATTTGTGCGGTTTCTTGGTGCGGGAGCTACGGCAACCGCCGCCCACTATGCAACGCTAATAGCGCTGGTCAGGTTCGGGGCCGCAGCGCTTCCGGCATCTGCCGCCGGTAGTGTTGTTGGTCTTTTGGCGCACTACTTCATCAGCAGCCGATGGGTGTTCACACAAGTCCAACCACAACGCGCCACCTTCGGACGGTTCATTCTAGTTGGCGCTCTGGCATTTTCTCTCAATTCGCTACTGCTGTGGATAGGACTAGCGCTGGGGCTGCACTACCTCGTTGCACAGGTTTTGTCGACCATTTCGGTCATGCTGGTCAACTACGTAATCCATGCAAATTGGACGTTCATGAATGGAGCGATGCGATGAATGCCACCAACCTGCTGCCAGAGAAGATCTCGGTCGTCGTGCCGCTCTTCAATGAAGAAGCTGTCCTGCCACAATTTCACTTTCGGCTTCTCCGCGTGATGGATGGATTGGCATCGAACTACGAGATCATCTACGTGGACGACGGCAGCCGCGATCGATCACTGGCGGTTGCACACAATCTCAAGGCGGCCGAAGCGCGCGTCGGCATTGTCGAACTGAGTCGCAACTTCGGCAAGGAAGCCGCGCTAACGGCGGGCCTCGACGTGGCAAGCGGCGACGCCGTTGTGATCATCGACGCCGATCTGCAGGATCCGCCCGAACTGATTCCCTCGTTGATCGAGAAATGGCGAGAGGGGTTCGACGTGGTGTACGCCACGCGCACCTCCCGAGATGGCGAATCGTTCCTCAAGAAGTTCACCGCGCACTGGTTTTACCGTCTGATGGGCAAGCTCAGCGATACGGAGATTCCGGCCGACACCGGCGACTTCCGCGTAATGAGCCGTCGTGCCGTTGCCGCCCTCGGACAACTCCGGGAGCAGCACCGCTTCATGAAGGGGCTGTATGCCTGGATCGGATTTCGGCAGACCGCAGTCTTGTATCGGCGCGACGCCCGGGCATCCGGGAAGACCAAGTTCAACTACCGCAAGCTGTTGCGTTTTGCCGTGGATGGCATCACTGCCTTTTCCACCGTGCCGCTCAAGTTTGCGACCTCGATCGGCCTGCTTGTTGCCGTTCCCGCATTTGGCATGGCCGCCTTCATCGTTGGCAAGACGCTGCTTTACGGCGACCCCGTACACGGCTACCCATCCATGATGACTGTCCTGCTTCTGCTGGGCGGCCTGCAACTGGTTTTCCTAGGCGTGCTTGGGGAATATGTTGGGCGTCTGTTCAATGAAGTCAAGCGGCGGCCAGTGTATCTGGTGGCAAGCTATACGGCGCCGATCGGCCACGGCACCCCCACCGCCGAGCCAGGGCAAGTGGCCGTAGCGACACGGGGTGGCACCCCGCCTGCAGCAATCTTCCACGCACCCGGGTGCCCGGAAGGCAAAGCTCCGGGCCTCTCCGAGGCTTCTCCGCGGGATGCCATCCTCACGGAAACCCTTGCGCCAAGCCGGTAGACAGCCCGCGTACCATGCTCTCTCACGACATGGCCAGCAACTGGATCATGACGTTTTCGAAAGAAAGAGCCTCGTATCCAACTTATTCCGTTCTTCGCGTCCACCGACCATTGACCCTGTAGTCACTACAGACTATTTACTGCAGGCATTGGCTGACGCGTCGCAGCGCAAGTCCTCGCAGCACCCGATTCATGCACGAGCTAAACTCTTACATCCAGTGGTACAACGAGCGGCGCATCAAGTTGTCACTGCGTGCAATGAGCCCGGTCGAATACCGGCGCCACCTTGGCATCGCAACTTAACTCAGTCCAAGAAATCGTCCGCACCCCGGCTCCAGTCAGTCTGAATCGGCATTCACGCCGTTGCACACTATTAGCAACTAGTGTGCCCCGCATTGCAATAACATAGCTCAACGAGTCAGCGCCCCAATGCCCCGCCGTAATGCGTTGGTATTGTGCCCGCAATCTGGGCGTACTATCTTGCAGATGACAGGATCCTCATGTCATCCGCCCAGGAACCATACAGATGATTAGCGCCGTCGCATGCTCTGCCTTGCTGGCCTACGCTTTGCCGGCTCCTGCGACCGGTGATCGACTCAGCGAGAAGCCAACCCAGTGGCACACCCTCTCCACTGAACATTCGGACACGGGATACGCCTCCCGCGACCAACGGGTTGCCTGGGCGGCCAACCCGCGACATCGCACAGCCAAACATCCGTCGACGCAAGAATCCGCAGCGAGCACACCGGAGCCGTCTTCCAAAGACGCGTCCAGCGCTGTCGCCGCACCCAAGCCGCCCTGCCAGTAGTCGCGGTTTCCCCGCTAGGGCCGCATGTCCTAGTAAAGCTTGAGCATGTCCTTGTACTCGTCGGCAGTCTTCTGAATGGAGAACCGCATCCGCAGCGCGTTCTCTGCGAACGTCACACGCTCGACGTCCATCTCCACGGTGTTGCCGTCCATACTCGACTGCAGGGGGAAGCGATACATCAGATCCTCTTCCAGCGTGGGCTTGCTTGCCTCGATGTGCCGCGGCGAAGTCATGGTCATGCCTGGAAAATTCTCGCCACTGCCCATCACCCTCTCCAACTCTGCGCTGAAGTCGATATCGCGCGCCTTGTAGTTCAGCGTATCCGCATTTGCAATATTTGCAGACAGCAGCTCAAACCGCCGCGTGCGAAGCCGCAGCGCATGTTCGTGAACACTGTCCTCGCTACGCGCCCATTTTGCGACGTATGGCGTGTCCATCCTTACTCTCCAACTAGATCGGAGCCCGCAGCGTATTGCAAGTGCAGCCAATCTTGTTTCGAGAGAAGCGTAACGGCCCGATGAGCACCGTCCTTGACGCGTGAAGCAATACGTTTGGGGCTCTGACGGTCAGGCGCGGGCGGCGTCGATGGGCTGCAATTCAGCTGCGACGGCCCAGGGCAGCAGTTCATCGATCCGGTTGATCGGATGATCGGCGATGCGGCTCAACACGTGACGCAGATACGCCTCGGGGTTGAGGTCATTGAGCTTGGCCGTTCCGATGAGCGTGTACATCGCCGCGGCCCGTTCCCCGCCACTGTCCGCGCCTGCGAAGAGGAAATTCTTGCGTCCCAATGCGACGGCGCGCAGCGCGCGTTCGGCGCTGTTGTTGTCGATCTCCAGTTGCCCATCGCCGGCATAGCGCACGAACGCTTCCCAGCGCTTGAGCGTGTAGAGGATGGCCACCGTGGTGTCGGACTTGCGGGAGAGCTTGGCCATCGTCTCTTCCAGCCAAGCTTTGAGCGCTGTTAGTCGCGGTACAGCCTCGCGCTGCCGGGTCTCCTGGCGCAGGTCTGGCGGCTGCCCTCGGATCTCGCGCTCGATGTCATAGAGTTCGCCGATGCGCGCCAGCGCCTGTTCGGTGACGGCATTGGGGCGCACCGCATGCAGCTCGTAGAACTTGCGTCTCGCGTGCGCCCAGCACGCGGCTTCTTGCACTCGGCCAGTTTCATAGACCGCGTTGAAGCCAGCATACGCATCGGCTTGCAAGGTCCCGCCGAAGGATCGCAGATGGTGCTGTGGGTGTTCACCCTTACGATCGGGCGAGTAGGCGAACCACACTGCAGGCGGCGCGGCGTTGCCCGATGGTCGATCGTCACGCACGTAGGTCCACAGCCGTGCCGTCTTTGTCTTGCCATTGCCCGGCGCCAGCACCGGAATCGGCGTATCGTCGCCGTGCACCTTGTTGCCACCCATCACGTAACGCTCCACCGCTGCGACCAGCGGGCTGAGCAACGCCGAGCAGCCACCGACCCAGTCACCCAGCGTGGATTCTGGCAGATCGACCCCTTCACGTTCCCAGCGAACGCGCTGACGATACAGCGGCTGGTGGTCGCAGAACTTCGAGACCAGCACGTTGGCCAGCAAGCCCGGGCCGGGGATGCCTCGATCGATGGGACGGCTGGGTGCCGGTGATTGCACGATGCGATCGCAGCCCGTACAAGCAAGCTTCACGCGCCGATATCGGATGACACGTAATCGTGCGGGGACGAGTTCGAGCTGCTCGGAGACGTCTTCGCCGAGGACTTCGAAGGTGCCACCACAATCGCAGCACGTGGTCTCCGTCGGCGAGTGAATGACGTCTTCGCGTTCCAGGTGCGCCGGTAGCGGGTTGCGTCCACCGTTGCTATGGGCCGTGCGCGAGCGAGGTGCACTTGCCGCAACGACGCCTTCATCGGTCTGCAGTTCTTCGAGCTTTAGTTCGAGTTGCTCGATCTGCCGGTCCAGCTTCTCGGACCGGTGACCGAACTGCTGGCGCTTGAGCTTGGCAATCAGTAGCTTGAGGTGTTCGATCTCGATCGCATGGTCGCGCAGTGCGCTGTCACGCGCGATGATCATCGCCTTGAGGGCGGCGATGTCATCGGGAAGCGTGGCGGGATCGGTTTGCATGTCCCGCAGTGTAGGAAGCGGCGCAGCAGTTTACAAGGCCAGTGTCGGGCGCCAGGTCCGTTCTGGCTTGCGCCAGTCGATGCCCTCGAGCAGCATCGAGAGTTGCGCCGGCGTTAGGTGGACCTTGCCGCTGTCAGCCTGGGGCCAGACGAAGCGGCCTCGCTCCAGACGCTTGGCCAGCAGGCAGAGACCGTCACCGCTCCACCACAGCACCTTGATCAGGTCGCCGCGCCGACCGCGGAAGACAAAGACGTGACCGCTGTACGGGTCCTCAGACAGCGTGGTGTGTGCCTTCGCAGCCAGGCCATTAAAGCCGCAGCGCATATCGGTAATCCCCGCAGCCAACCACACCCGTGTTCCGGCAGGCAATCCAATCATGCTGTTAGCGACGCCATCAGCGCATTCAATATAGCAATGTCGATGGGACCGGTGAGGCGGATCGTGCCGCGCTCAAGTCGGATCTCCACGGCACCTTCGTGCCGCAACGCCGGAACGACAGGCATGGAGGAGATGTCCTCGACGGTCACCGGCAGCATCGTGGACGAAGACTCGTGCTCGCCATCGAGAGCCATGCGGCGCCACTTGAAGACCTGATTCGTATTGAGGCCGTTGGCCAGCGCAATCGCCGACACAGACGCATTGGGCTGCATACACTGCGCGACGATATCGCGCTTGAACGCTTCGGAGAACCGGCGCCTCTGGATGCGCCTCTCCGAAACGGGATCGGGGAGTGTCTTCATAAGTGTCCGCCTAAATTAAGCGGACGCCTATGCTGCCCGCTAAGACACCAGAGCTTGCCTACCCGGTCTCAATTGCGGAAGACGGTACTCGCCGGGCCGTTACAGAGAAGCGCCCTCTTTTCATGAATTTCCCATTACCGACCCGCAATGTTCGCGTGCACAAGCATTGAAGCGTCCGGCAGGAAAGCCCTGTAATCCAAATATCCCCGGTACGTTTCGCCTTGTCGTCATCACGCGACGGAGTGACCCCACGTAACTACTTCGTAATCTGACCGTCATCTGCAGATTTCTATACTCGCCCCACCAAATTAATTTCGGGTCTTAATGAGGAGAATCCATGAAGATTAGTCGCATTGCCGTCGCATCCCTCGGTCTGTTCGCTACAACCGCATTCGCTCAATCGAGCGTCACGCTGTATGGTGTGGCCGACGCGGGTATCGAGTATCTGAGCAACGTCCCATCGGCTTCGCCCGGTGGCTCGAACCAGGTTCGCATGACCTCCGGCAACATGTCGACGTCGCGTTGGGGCCTGCGTGGCGTCGAAGACCTTGGCGGCGGTCTGAAAGCCATCTTCGAATTGGAAAGCGGCATTTCGTTCGACACCGGCGCACAGAACAACAGCACCCGTCTTTTTGATCGTAGTGCCTTCGTAGGATTGGGTAGCAAATATGGTCAACTGACGTTGGGTCGTCAAACGACACCAATGTATGACACCACGCTGCAACTCGACCCGATGGGCTTCGCGCCGCGCTACTCGCTCTTCAAGATGGATGACGTCTTGGCGGGTCGCGCTGACAATGCTATCAAGTACCGTGGCATCTTCAGTGGCCTGACGGTCACCGGCCTCTACAGCTTTAGCCGCACC
The DNA here is from genome assembly GCF_000319775.1 of Cupriavidus sp. HMR-1. Lineage (NCBI taxonomy): Bacteria > Pseudomonadati > Pseudomonadota > Betaproteobacteria > Burkholderiales > Burkholderiaceae > Cupriavidus > Cupriavidus sp. HMR-1. Next base: position 140 of record NZ_ANKP01000237.1, on the reverse strand, counting down.
GGCGGCGGCGAAGTGCCGGGGAACTACAAGGTCGATCGCAACATGGGCGTGTCGCTCATGTACGAAACCGGCGCCCTCGCTGTTGGCGCAGTGTACGATGAATTCCAGGGTACCTCCGTCGCCACGGCCGACCGCAAGGA
>NZ_ANKP01000236.1:0-53298 GCF_000319775.1 Cupriavidus sp. HMR-1 | reverse complement strand
CCGCGACCTGCTGGCGGAGCAAGCTTATGCACAGGTGCACGCCGAAATCGTCTCGGCCCAGGCGCCGCCGCGTCCGCGCAGCCATGCGCGCAGGTCGCCAACCGTGCGGACCTCGGCGGGCACCTCGGCACGTTCGGCGCCCTGCCCCACCTGTTCGCGCACGCTGGCGAAGTATCGGAGTTCTAGTTGCATGATCAGGCCAGCAAACTGGCAAATGGAATGAACTGCACAACGTCGCCGCGCCGGATGGTCTGGTTCGGCGGATTGTCGATCAGGCCATCGCCCCACACGGTGGACGTCAGCACGCCTGAGCTCTGGTTCGGAAACAGATCGAGGCCGCCCGCATCGTTGACGCGCGCACGCAGAAATTCGTTGCGGCGGTCGCCGCGCGGCAGATCGAAATCCGCACGCAGCGGCAGACGACGCGGCGTCACATCCGCGACGCCCTGCAGACGCAGGATGAACGGGCGCACGAACAGCAGGAACGTAACGAAGCTCGACACGGGATTTCCCGGCAGGCCCAGGAAAAACGCGGGCAGCTCGGTGCCGTTGGCCACCTGCCCGAAGGCCAGCGGCTTGCCCGGCTTGATCGCGATCTGCCAGAGGTCCAGCCGACCTTCCGCTGTGACGGCCGGACGGATATGGTCTTCCTCGCCTACCGATACGCCGCCCGACGTGATGATCAGGTCGTTGCCCTCGGCGGCGCGGCGCAACGTATCGCGCGTGGCCGCCAGCGTGTCCGGGACGATACCGAAGTCGGTCACTTCGCAGCCGAGGTTCTCCAGCAGACCGCGCAGCGTGAACCGGTTCGAGTTGTAGATCGCGCCGGGCTTGAGCGGCTCGCCGGGCATCGCCAGTTCGTCGCCGGTAAAGAACACGGCCACGCGCACGCGGCGGACCACGTCGAGCTTTGCCTGTCCCACCGACGCGGCCAGGCCCAGCGCCTGCGGCGACAGGCGTGTGCCGGCGGGCAGGATCTCGCTGCCGGCCTCGATATCCTCGCCAGCACGGCGAATCCACTCGCCCGATGCCGGTACATGATTGACGATCACCGCGTCGCCATCGGCCTGGCACTGCTCCTGCATCACCACCGCATCGGCGCCGGGCGGAATCAGGCCGCCGGTAAAGATGCGCGCCGCGGTACCCGGGGCCAGTTCGGTGCCCACGTGGCCCGCCGGTATCCGTTGCGAGACTGGCAGCCGCGTGCCCGGCTCCGGCACATCGGCGGCACGCATCACGTAGCCGTCCATCGACGTGTTATCGGCAGGCGGCACGCGCAACGCGCTGGTGACCCCGGCCGCCAGCACCCGGCCGTTGGCCTGCAGCGTATCGACAGTTTCAGAATCGGTGATCGGGCGAACGCCGGCCATCAGGGCATCGAGCGCCTGGGCCATCGTCAGCATCGGAGGGCGCGCAGCAGTCTGGGTCATGGGATGCGTATGGGATTCAGGTTGGCTCCAAATGAAACAGCCCCCGGGCCGGGAAGCCTGGGGGCCGTGGCAGCGGAGCCCGGCAAACCCGATTGTAGCGAGTTGGCGCCGGACCGGCCGATCCTGCTGTGATAAGGGCTATTCGCCCTTCGATCACAAACCGGTGTGCTGGGCGATATACGCCTTCACGCGGTCCGCGTCGGCCGGCATCACCTCGAAGCGTTGCGGCAGCTTCTCGATACCGTCGAACGCAGCCGGACGCTCCGGTTCATGACCCAAAGCCTCGTGGATGGTTTCGGAGAACTTGGCCGGCAGCGCGGTTTCCAGTACCACCATTGGCACGCCCGGCTGCAGGTGCTCACGCGCCACCTTTACGCCATCGGCGGTATGGGTGTCGATCGTCACGCCATAGCGTTGGTTCACGTCTCGGATCGTCGCCAGACGGTCCTGGTGCGAGCTGCGGCCGGACACAAAGCCAAACTGGCCGATGCGCGCGAAGTCCGGCGTGCCGGCCAGATCGAAGCCACCCTTGGTGTCGACGTCGCGGAACAGCGCCACCAGCTTGTCGGCGTCCTGACCCAGCAGATCGAACACGAAACGCTCGAAGTTCGATGCCTTCGAGATGTCCATGCTCGGGCTCGACGTGTGGTACGTCTGGGCCGAGGTCCGCACGCGATACGTGCCGGTGCGGAAGAACTCGTCCAGCACGTCGTTTTCGTTGGTGGCCACCACGAGCTTGTCGATCGGCAGGCCCATCATGCGCGCGATGTGGCCGGCGCAGACGTTGCCGAAATTGCCCGACGGCACGCAGAACGACACCTTCTGTCCCGGACCGCTGGTCGCCAGCATCCAGCCCTTGAAGTAGTACACGACCTGGGCGACCACACGGGCCCAGTTGATCGAGTTGACCGTGCCAATGCGCTGGCGCGCCTTGAACGCATGATCGTTCGAGACGGCCTTGACGATGTCCTGCGCGTCGTCGAACACGCCTTCGATCGCGATATTGAAGATGTTCGGGTCCTGCAGGCTGAACATCTGGGCGGTCTGGAACGCGCTCATCTTGCGGTGCGGGCTCAGCATGAACACGCGAATGCCTTCCTTGCCGCGCATCGCGTATTCGGCCGCGCTGCCGGTATCGCCGGAAGTCGCGCCAAGGATGTTCAGCTTCAGGCCCGCGCGCTTGAGCGCGTACTCGAACAGGTTGCCCAGCAACTGCATCGCCATGTCCTTGAAGGCCAGCGTCGGGCCGTTGGACAGGCCCAGCAGTTGCAGCTTCGTGCCGCCCTCTTCGCCCAGTGTGCGCAACGGCGTAATGTCGGCGGTGTTGTCGCCGGCCCGCGCGTTGCAGTACACGTCCGCCGTGTAGGTCTTGCGCGTCAGCGCGCGCAGGTCCTCGGCGGGGATGTCGTCACAGAAGCGCGACAGCACCTCGAACGCCAGGTCGGCGTACGGGAGCTTGCGCCAGGCTTCGAGTTCCTCGGCCGTGATCTGCGGGTACTGCTTGGGCAGGTACAAGCCGCCATCGGGCGCCAGGCCACCGAGCAGGATCTCGGAGAACGATTGCGGCACGTCATGGCCGCGCGTCGACTGGTAATTCATGAGGCGAGTCAGGTCCGTCTGTCAGCTATCAGTTCAGTTCTTCCATGCGCAGGCGCGTGACCGGCGACAGCACGGTCTGGAGCGCTTCGATGCTGCGAATGGCGGCATTGACGTGCTTCTCGCGCGTCAGGTGCGTCAGGATGATGATGTCGGTCTGCGGCTCGCCTTCGCGCGATTCCTTCTGCAGCATCGCGTCGATGCTGATGCCGGCTTCGGCCAGGATGCGCGTGATCTCGGCAAGCACGCCGGTCTCGTCCGACACACGCATGCGCAAGTAGTACGAACTGGTGACTTCGTCGATCGGCAGCACGGGCACGTTCGACAGCTCGTCCGGCTGGAATGCCAGGTGCGGTACGCGGTGGTTCGGATCGGCGGTGTGCAGACGGGTCACGTCGACCAGATCGGCAATCACGGCCGAGGCGGTCGGCTCGGCGCCGGCGCCCTTGCCGTAGTACAGCGTGGCGCCCACGGCATCGCCCTGCACCAGCACGGCGTTCATCGCGCCTTCCACGTTGGCGATCAGGCGCGAGGCCGGCACCAGCGTCGGGTGCACGCGCAGCTCCACGCCTTCGTCGCGGCGGCGGGTGATACCGAGCAGCTTGATGCGATAGCCCAGTTCCTCGGCGTACTTGATATCGATGGCCGACAGCTTGGTGATGCCTTCCACGTGGGCGCGGTCGAACTGCACCGGCATCCCGAATGCGATCGCGCTCATCAGCGTGACCTTGTGCGCGGCGTCGATGCCTTCGATATCGAAGGTCGGATCGGCCTCAGCGTAGCCCAGTTGCTGCGCTTCCTTGAGCACGGTATCGAAATCCAGACCCTTGTCGCGCATCTCGGACAGGATGAAGTTCGTCGTGCCGTTGATGATGCCGGCGATCCACTGGATGCGGTTCGCGGTCAGGCCTTCGCGCAGCGCCTTGATGATGGGAATGCCGCCTGCCACTGCCGCCTCGAAGGCGACGATCACGCCCTTCTTGCGCGCGGCTTCGAAAATCTCGTTGCCATGCACGGCCAGCAGCGCCTTGTTGGCGGTGACCACGTGCTTGCCGTTCTCGATCGCCTTGAGCACCAGCTCGCGGGCGATGCCGTAGCCGCCGATCAGCTCGATGACGATGTCGATGTCCGGACGCGTCACCACGTCGTTCGCGTCGCTGACGACGTCCACCGTCCCACCGGTCAGCTCGCGGGCGCGCTCGGTGTTAAGGTCAGCCACCACCGCAATCTCGATGCCGCGGCCTGCGCGGCGACGAATTTCCTCCTGATTGCGCTTGAGCACGTTGAACGTGCCGCTACCGACGGTACCGATGCCGAGAAGGCCGACTTTGATGGGATTCATGAACGTCTGACTCTGGTTTGCTTGATTCTGAAATGGGGACGTCCGGCGGCTCAGGCCGTACCGTGACGTTTGCGATAGCTTTCAAGGAAGCGGCCGACGCGGGTGATGGCCTCGCGCAGGTCTTCCTCGTGTGGCAGGAACACGATCCGGAAATGGTCCGGCGCGCCCCAGTTGAAGCCGGTACCCTGCACCAGCAGCACCTTCGATTCCTGCAGCAGTTCGTAAATGAACTCCTGATCGTCCTGGATCGGGTACATGGACAGGTCGAGCTTCGGGAACAGGTACAGCGCCGCCTTGGGCTTGACGCACGTAACGCCCGGAATCTTGGTAATCAGCTCATAGGCCAGATCGCGCTGGCGGCGCAGGCGGCCGCCTTCGGTCACGAGGTCGTTGATGCTCTGATACCCGCCCAGCGCCGTCTGGATCGCCCACTGGCCCGGCACATTGGCGCACAGGCGCATCGACGAGAGCATGTTCAGCCCTTCGATATAGTCGAGCGCGGGACGCTTGTCGCCCGACACCACCATCCAGCCCGCGCGGTAGCCGCACGAACGGTAGTTCTTAGACAGGCCGTTGAAGGTCACGGTCAGCACGTCCGTGGACAGCGAGCCGATCGACGTATGCGTATTGCCGTCGTACAGGACCTTGTCGTAGATCTCGTCGGCGAAGATGATCAGGCCGTGCTCGCGCGCGATGGCCACGATCTCCTTCAGCAGCTCGTCCGAATACAGCGCCCCGGTGGGATTGTTCGGGTTGATGATGACGATGCCGCGCGTGTTCGGGGTGATCTTGCGGCGGATATCGTCGAGGTCCGGCATCCACTCGTTGGCCTCGTCGCAAACATAGTGCACCGGCGTGCCGCCGGACAAGCTCACCGCGGCCGTCCACAGCGGGTAGTCGGGCGCCGGCACCAGCATTTCGTCGCCGCTGTTGAGCAGCGCGTTCATCGCCATCACGATCAGCTCGGACGCGCCGTTGCCCACATAGATGTCGTCCAGCCCCACGCCCTGGATCTTCTTTTCCTGGGTGTAGTGCATGATCGCCTTGCGTGCGGCGAAGATGCCCTTGGAGTCCGAATAACCCGCCGAATTGGGCAGGTTGCGCATCATGTCCTGCTGGATCTCCTCCGGCGCGTCGAAGCCGAACACCGCCAGGTTGCCGATGTTCAGCTTGATGATCTTGTGCCCCTCTTCCTCCATTTGCTTGGCCTTTTCCAGCACCGGGCCGCGGATGTCATAGCAAACGTTCTGGAGCTTGTGCGATTTCTGGATGGGTTTCACGGCGGTGTTGGCGATGTCAGGGCAAGCTGCCGGTCTCTGGCGGCAGCGGAATCTGGGAATCTCTGGATTGTCCTGCGCGTCTGGCGGCGCGTCCGCAATGAGGCTCGCGAGGCGTGGCAGACCTGGAGGCAAAAGCTATAAGATATCGGATTATGACAGACTTCGGCACGGATTCTTGCATTGCGGCGAGCGTTTTGCCCTCCCGCGCGCACGATCCTGCCACCAACCCGTCGCCAGTCTCCCGCTACGGCCCCCCTTCTGCACCGGGTGGCTCGCCGGACACATCCCGACGGCATGAGGCCCCCACTTGAAACTCCACGCCGACCAACCCCAGAGCCTCAATACCGTGACCGGCTACGGTCCCGGCTATATAGAAATCAATGCGATCCGGCACGAAACGGCGGTGCTCGTGATGCCCGAAGGCAGCGTCGAACCATGGCCGGTCAGCCGTTTCGAGGACCTGGAACCCGCCCATTTCGAAGCCTTGCTGCAAAAATCGCCCGAAGTCGTGCTGCTGGGCACCGGCAGCACGCTGCGCTTTCCCCACCCGCGCCTGACCGCCGCCCTCTCCCGCCTGCATATCGGCGTGGATGCAATGGACTTGCAGGCCGCATGCCGCACCTACAATATCCTCATGGCCGAGGGCCGCAAGGTTGCGGCGGTGCTGCTGGTGGAGCCGGCTGCCTGACTGGCCGGCGCACGGCATCAGGCAGCCTGACGTGCCAGCGCGTGCCACCGGGGCCCGGGATTCCCGCCGGGTTCGGTTTACGCCACGCTTGAAGTCCGTAGAACTGCCCCAATCTGCACTCGCCATGGCCGCAAAGCCCGAGACCGACATCGGGCTGCCGCCGTCACCGATGATGCACGCCATCCCAGGAGAGCCAACAGCATGACCGTCAGTCTCAACAAGGCCATTCCCGACTTCCAGGCCCCCGCCACCGGTGGGGACTTCCGCCTTGCCGACCAGCGCGGCAAGACCACGGTGCTGTACTTCTACCCGAAGGACAACACGCCGGGTTGCACAACGGAGGCGATGAACTTCCGCGACCAGTACGAAGATTTCGAGAAGGCTGGCGCCGCGGTTTACGGCATCTCTCGCGACAGCATGAAGTCGCACGAGAACTTCAAGGCCAAGCTGGAGTTGCCGTTCGAACTGATCTCGGACGCCGACGAGGCGATCTGCCAGCTCTTCGATGTCATCAAGATGAAAAAGATGTATGGCAAGGACGTGCGCGGCATCGAGCGCAGTACGTTCATCCTCGATGCCAAGGGTGTCCTGCGCCACGAGATGCGCGGCATCAAGGTGCCGAATCACGTGGACGAAGTGCTGGAGATCGTCAAGGGGATGTGACCGGAGGCATCCTCGCGACAGTGATGCAACAGTGACGCAACGATGCGTTTTCGCCTGATTGCCAAACCGGAATCGTTCGGGTAGATTGGGTCGTAATGCGTTCAGATCCCAGTTGCCACGCTGCCGTATCGGTCCAGCCCAGCAGGCTCAGTCCCCGGGCTGGTAGCGGACCTGCCGCGTCGCGGGTCCGCAAGCAAGCCGCCATCCCTGTCCACCAGGTCTGGCGGCTTTTTTGTTTGTCCACGCCCTCAACCTCACTCTACGGTTTTCCGGTTTTCTGCCGTTCGTTGGCGTTGACGCGCCAGCCATTCCGCCCCCGTCTGTTCCCCTGAAAGGAAAGCCAAGCATGCCGCTGCCTACCATGCCCGCCAAGCCTGCCCAACTGCTGGACCCGAGCGAGTTCGCCCCGGTCACACTGCCCAAGGCCAAAGTCGCGCAGGGTAAGAAACCTGTGCCGGCCCTCGAGCGTGTGGCATTGCTCGAGACCGGCGACACCAATGCGCCTGCCACCGCGCGCGCTGGCAGCACCACCCGGGCCAAGACCACCGATACCCCGGCATCTACCAAGGCTCCGGCCGCGACGCCAGCCGTCAGCCTGGTCCAGCCCGCCGCCAGTCCCACGCGCCGCGCGCGCAAGGCCACCGGCCCGAGCAAGCTGTTCGTCCTCGACACCAACGTGCTGATGCACGATCCGTCGTCGCTGTTCCGCTTCGAAGAGCATGACATCTATCTGCCGATGATGACGCTCGAGGAACTGGACAACCACAAGAAAGGCATGAGCGAAGTCGCGCGTAACGCGCGCACGGTCAGCCGTACGCTGGACCAGCTCGTGGGAGGCACCGACGGTGTGCTCGACGAAGGGCTGCCGCTGGCCAAGCTCGGCAATCGCGACGCCCAGGGCAAGCTGTTCTTCCAGACGCGCCTGAACGACATCAAGCTGCCGGAAGGCCTGCCGCAAGGCAAGGCGGACAACCAGATCCTTGCGGTGGTGAGCGCCCTGCAGCAGCAGTACCCGGACCGCCAGGTCGTGCTGGTGTCGAAAGACATCAACATGCGTATCAAGGCGCGCGCCCTGGGCCTGCCCGCCGAGGACTACTTCAACGACCAGGTCCTGGAGGACAAGGACCTGCTCTACTCGGGCGTGCTTCAGTTGCCCAACGATTTCTGGGCCAAGCACGGCAAAGGCGTGGAAAGCTGGCAGGATCCAAAGTCCGGCACGATGTTCTATCGCCTGACCGGGCCGCTGGTGCCGTCGTTCCTGGTCAACCAGTTCGTCTACCTGGAGCCGATGGATGGCAGCCTGCCGCTCTACGCGCAGGTCAAGGAGATCAACGGCAAGACCGCCCTGCTGCAGACGCTGAAGGACTACACCCACAACAAGAACAATGTGTGGAGCGTGGTAGCCCGCAATCGCGAGCAGAACTTCGCGCTGAACTTGCTGATGAGCGCGGACGTGGACTTCGTCACGCTACTCGGCCAGGCTGGCACCGGCAAGACGCTGCTGGCGCTTGCAGCCGGCCTGGAGCAGGTGCTGGACCAGAAACTCTACAACGAGATCATCGTCACGCGCGCCACCGTGCCCGTGGGCGAGGATATCGGATTCCTGCCCGGCACCGAGGAAGAGAAGATGCAGCCCTGGATGGGCGCGTTCGACGACAACCTCGAGGTACTGCAGAAGAGCGACGACAGCGCGGGCGAGTGGGGCCGTGCCGCCACGCAGGAGTTGATCCGTTCGCGCATCAAGGTCAAGAGCATGAACTTCATGCGCGGCCGCACCTTCGTGAACAAGTTCGTGATCATCGACGAGGCGCAGAACCTGACGCCGAAGCAGATGAAAACACTGGTCACGCGGGCGGGCCCTGGCACGAAGATCGTCTGTCTGGGCAACATCGCGCAGATCGACACGCCTTACCTGACCGAAGGTTCGTCCGGCCTGACGTACGTGGTGGACCGATTCAAGGGCTGGAGCCACAGCGGTCATGTAACGCTGGCGCGCGGGGAACGCTCGCGCCTGGCCGACCACGCCGCTGACGTACTGTAGGATCGGAGCTTGCAACGCCAAGCCCGCGGCTCTGGCCATCCAGACCGCGGGCGGCACGCTGCCGGGCGTGGCAACGCGAACGGCGTCGGTGTCCTGCTGACAGCAAGGACCACATGGCCCGGTTATGATTTCCGGGTGCACATGTCAACACGGAGGCGTCGATGGACAAGCAGGAAGCGTTCAATCGGTATCTCTCGAACAGCAGAACGCTGTTCTCGCGAACTGCCCGCGTAACGCGGCGCAGGCGCGTCATCGCGGCAACACTAGTGGGTATGGCCGTGACGATTGGGGCCGCACTGTGCCCCGCATTTGCTGCCGACGAGATGGTGATTCGCACCATGGGCCCTGTCAGCTACGTCTGTGGCGGCATTGCCGCGGATGAACGCGCGAAACTGGCGGCTCAGGAAAAGAACTTCAACATAGGTGTCCTGTTCACCCAGGGTGATGGCGAATACCTGTCCGACGTTGACGTAAAGATGACACTGGAAGGCCAGCCCGTGGCCAATTTCAAGGCCGGCGGCCCTCGCTGCCTCATACGTGCGCCCGAAGGCAGCTACAATATCGAGGCCAGTTACAAGGGTCAGACAAAGTCCATCAAGATCACCACCGGCACGCGTAACGCGCAATTGCGCTGGTAGGCAATCGTGGGAATGGACGCATGACCCGGCAACCGAATCAGAAGAAGGATGCCGCAGCGCCCGTTTCACTCACCCTCTCGCCGGCTTTCACTATCCGCACTGTGCGCCGCGGCACTGCTGCTCGCCGCCTGCGCCGGCGGGCCGCCTGTACGTCAGGGCGCGTCGCTGCCCCGCACACCGGGCAAGCCAATCGTCGATCCCAGCGCCGGACTCGAGGAAATCTCAATTCAGGCAATGTCCCTCGTTGGCACGCCATACCGCTACGGCGGAAACACGCCTGACTCCGGATTCGATTGCAGCGGCCTGGTCCGTTACGTGGTCCAGCGCGCCGCCAGCGTCAACCTGCCGCGCACCACCGAGCAGATGGGACAACGTGGCACGTCACTCGATCGGCGCGATGTCGCTTCGGGCGATCTTGTCTTCTTCAACACGACGGGGCGCGCCAACTCTCATGTCGGCATCTACGTCGGACAGAATCGCTTTGTCCACGCCCCGGCCACCGGTGGCACCGTCCGGCTGGAAGACATGACCAAGTCGTACTGGGCGTCGCGCTACAACGGCGCACGGCGTGTCGTGGCCGCCGGCAGCCTCGATATGACCCCGGTTCCCAGCCCGGTCCCTTCGGCCCCAGCCACCCCACTCACCCCGCCCACCCCGGACGACGACGATCCGATTGCCGCATTCGCAAACCGGTAAACGAACAAGCCAGGCACGAAGCCTGGCTTGTCACTGGGATTCCGCTCGCGCTTGCCAGCGTTACAGAATCTGCTTACCGATCCACCAGGCAATGGCGGACATAAATGCCGAGGCCGGAATCGTCAGGACCCAGGCCCACACGATGTTGCCCGCCACGCCCCAGCGCACGGCCGACATCTTCTGAGCCGAGCCAACGCCGACGATCGCACCGGTGATCGTATGTGTGGTCGACACCGGCACACCCAGCGCGGAAGCAATGAACAGCGTGATCGCACCGCCCGTCTCCGCACAGAAGCCACCCACCGGCTTCAGCTTGGTGATCTTCTGACCCATCGTGCGCACGATCCGCCAACCGCCGAATAGCGTGCCCATACCGATGGCCAGGTAGCAGCTCACAATCACCCACATCGGCGGTGCAGCGCCACCCACTGCGACATGACCGCTGGCAATCAACAGCATCCAGATAATGCCGATGGTCTTCTGCGCGTCATTACCGCCATGACCCAGGCTGTAGAGCGACGCCGACACCAGTTGCAGGCGACGGAACCAGCGATCCACGCGCGACGGCGGCGTGCGGAAGAACGTCCAGCCGACGATCACCATCATGATCGAACCCAGGATGAAGCCGAGCAGCGGCGAGATCAGGATAAACGCGACGGTCTTGAGCAGGCCGTTGCCGACCAGCGCGCCCGTGCCTGCCTTGGCCACCGCGGCACCCACCAGCCCGCCGATCAGGGCATGCGAGGACGACGAAGGGATGCCATACAGCCAGGTAATCACGTTCCAGGCAATCGCCCCAACTAAGGCACCAAAAATCACGTAATGATCGACGATATTGACGTCGATGGTTCCGGTACCGACTGTGGCTGCCACCTTGAGGTGGAAAATAAAGATGGCGATCACGTTGCACATGGCCGCCATGGCCACGGCATGGTGCGGCTTGAGCACGCCCGTGGAAACCACCGTGGCGATCGAGTTGGCCGCGTCGTGGAAGCCGTTCATGAAGTCGAACAGCAGCGCAAGCGCGACCAACAGGCCGATCACCCACAAGCTCATTTGAACAGTATGCATGCGAGTACGCGCCTCAGGCGTTTTCCAGGACGATGCCTTCGATGATGTTGGCCACGTCCTCGCACTTGTCGGTAATGGACTCGAGCTGTTCGTAGATCGCCTTCAGCTTGATCAGACGCTTGACGTCGGTTTCCTCGCGGAACAGCTTCGACATCGCCGAGCGCATCACACGATCGGCCTCGGATTCGAGCTGGTCGATCTGCTGCGTGGTCTTCAGGATCGCACTGGCGTTGCCCATGTCTTCGAGCAGCGCAACGGCAATCTTCACCTGATCGCAGCACTGCACGCAGATCGCCGCCAGACGACGGGCCTCGTCGGTCAGGCTCGTCACGTCGTACAGCGAAATCGTCTCGGCCACATCCTCCATCAGGTCCAGGATGTCATCCATGGTCGTGATGAGCTTGTGAATCTCGTCGCGGTCCAGCGGGGTGATGAACGTCTTGTGCAGCAGGTCGATCGTGTCATGCGTGACGCGGTCCGCCTTCTTTTCGGTGGCCTGCACGCGCCGGGCATGGGCTTCGGCGTTGGGCAGGTCGTTGACCAGCGCCTCCAGCTCATGGGCTGCAGTCACCGCGCAATCGGCGTGCTGGTTGAAATATTCGAAGAACTTGCCCTCAGTGGGCATGAATCGACCGAACATGAAATGTCCTTGTGGCGCGCCTCAGGGCCGCGCTTGGTTGTTTTGCAAATGGGATGCAGGGCAAATTGCATGACAGCCGCGCGAGGGCGGCTGTCATCAAAGCGCAATATTTTACAGGTATGCGCCGCCCTGCGGGGTAATCACGGCGAATCAGGTGTCGTTGTCAAAGAACGCCGGGCCACCGCTAAAGTTGTCAAACTTCGTAAATTGACCCAGGAACGTGAGCCTAACGGTGCCGATTGGACCGTTACGCTGCTTGCCGATGATGATCTCGGCCGTGCCCTTGTCTTGCGAATCCGGGTTGTAAACTTCGTCGCGATAGATGAACAGAATCACGTCGGCATCCTGTTCGATAGCGCCCGACTCTCGCAAGTCGGACATCACGGGGCGCTTGTTCGGGCGCTGTTCCAGACTGCGGTTCAGCTGCGACAAGGCAATGACCGGGCAGTTGAGCTCCTTGGCCAACCCCTTCAGCGAACGCGAGATCTCCGAGATCTCGGTGGCACGGTTCTCGCCGCTACCCGAACCCGACATCAGCTGGAGGTAATCGATGATGATCAGGCCAAGCTGCCCGCATTGCCGCGCCAGACGGCGGGAACGGGCACGCAACTCCATGGGATTCAGCGCCGGCGTCTCATCGATGAACAACTGCGCGTCGTTCATGCGCTGAATCGAGTGCGTCAAGCGCGGCCAGTCCTCGTCGAGCAGTCGACCGGTACGCAGGCGATGCTGATCGAGGCGCCCCACCGAGCCCAGCATACGCATGGCCAACTGGACGCCCGCCATTTCCATCGAGAAGACCGCTACAGGCAGCCCCTGCTCGACGGCCACGTGCTCGCCAATATTCAGTGAGAATGCCGTCTTACCCATCGAGGGGCGTCCCGCCACGATGATCAGATCCCCCGCCTGCATACCACTGGTCATGCGGTCGAGGTCGATGAAACCGGTGGGTACGCCGGTCACATCGCTGGTGGAGTCACGGTGGTAAAGCTCGTCGATCCGCTCGACCACCTGCGTCAGCAGCGGCTGGATCTCCTGGAAGCCCTTCTGGCCACGCGCGCCCTCTTCGGCAATGGCGAATACTTTCGACTCGGCTTCGTCGAGCAGCTCGCGCACCTCACGCCCCTTGGGCGCGAAGGCCGCCGACGCGATGTCATCGGCGACGGTCACGAGCTTGCGCAGCACCGCACGTTCGCGCACGATTTCCGCGTAACGACGGATATTGGCCGCACTCGGCGTGTTTTGCGCCAGCGAGTTCAGGTAAGCCAGCCCTCCGACCTCCTCGGCCTTGCCGGCTCCCTGGAGCATCTCGAAGACAGTGATCACGTCGGCCGGCTTGGTCGCCGAGATCAGGCGGGCAATGCTCTGAAAGATCAGCCGATGGTCGAAACGATAGAAATCGGCTTCGGAAATGAAGTCGGCAATCCGGTCCCAGGCGGCGTTATCCAGCAGCAACCCGCCAAGTACCGATTGCTCGGCCTCGATGGAATGCGGTGGAACCTTGAGACTGTCTAGTTGGGGATCTGCGGCGGGCGCGTTCATGGGGGGCAATTATAGCGGCGCTGAAGGCCGCGCAAACAAAAAAGGCAGGAGCGCAGCTCCTGCCTTTTTGTGCATCGCGTACGCCAAACCGAGCTGGCGCACTGCTTCGCGGGGTACGGCTTAGACGTGCTCGCCCAGAACGGCCACGGTCACATCCACCACCACGTCGGTGTGCAGAGCAACGCTGACCGGGTGGTCGCCAACAACCTTCAGCGGGCCGGACGGCATGCGAACCTGAGCCTTCTCCAGCTTGAAGCCTTGGCCAGCCAGGGCTTCAGCGATGTCGGCGTTGGTCACCGAACCGAACAGACGGCCGTCCACACCCGACTTCTGGGTGATCTGGACGGTCAGGCCGTTCAGCTTCTCGCCTTCAGCTTGAGCGGCAGCCAGCTTTTCGGCGGCGGCCTTCTCCAGCTCGGCGCGCTTCACTTCGAATTCGGCGATGGCGCTTTGCGTTGCGCGGCGTGCGCGCTTGGTCGGGATCAGGAAGTTACGAGCGTAACCGTCCTTCACGCGAACGATGTCACCCAGGCTACCCAGGTTGATGACTTTTTCCAGCAGAATGACTTGCATCGTGTATTTCTCCTTGCGGTCCTGGGACTATCAGTTCTTGTGCAGGTCGGTGTACGGCATCAGCGCCAGGAAGCGGGCGCGCTTGATGGCCGTATCCAGCTGACGCTGATAGTGAGCCTTGGTACCGGTCAGGCGAGCCGGCGTGATCTTGCCGTTGTCGCCGATGAAGTCCTTCAGCGTGTCCAGATCCTTGTAGTCGATCTGTTCGACGCCAGCCACGGTGAAACGGCAGAAGCGCTTGCGCTTGAACAGCGGGTTCTGTTGCTGAAAGCGCTTCTTGTTCTTGTTGTCACGTTTGACGAATGCCATGATTCAATCCTTTTCGAATGCTTTACATCGAGTGATGTGAAAGACCAGTGTCCTGCTGTTGCGGTGCTTGCGGGCCAGAAAGCCTTCGCAATCGAGCAGCGTATCGAGCGGCAACCGCTCAAGCTGCTGACCAATGGCGCCAATGCCCATGGCCACGATTGCGAACTCCACCTGCCGGGGCGTTTCCGCCTCCAGCGCCTCGCCGGCATGCTGCAGAATGCAGTTGACGACGGGCACTCCGGCCGGCGTATAGCGCAACGCCTCTCGCTCGACGAGCGTGGCGATCAGCCGAAGCTGGTTCACCGCGACATAGCAGTCCGCTCTCAGGCGGGCTGGCCTTCCGTGGTCGTTTGCGCGGCCTTGCGGGCTTCTTCGCGCTGCACTTCCTTCATCATCGGCGAAGGAGCAGTCTCGGCCTTCTTGGTCTGAACGATCAGGTGACGCAGCACGGCGTCGTTGAACTTGAACGCGTGTTCGAGTTCAGCCAGCGTGTCCTTGCCGCATTCGATGTTCAGGCAAACGTAGTGAGCCTTGGCCAGCTTCTGGATCATGTAGGCCATTTGACGACGGCCCCAGTCTTCCACGCGGTGAATCTGGCCGTTTTGCGACGTGACGAGCTGCTTGTAACGCTCGATCATCGCCGGCACTTGTTCACTCTGGTCCGGATGGACGATAAATACGATTTCGTAATGACGCATTGACGCTCCTTTTGGGATGAGCCACCCGGGCGTCACGTCCGGTGCGGCAAGGTTGAGTAGCCCGCGAGTATAGCCCGGAAAGGGGCCTTCCCGCAAGAATTCGGCGCCCGGCCTGCCTCAGTACCGCTCGAAGAGCGCCTGAAGCCGGGCCGCATCGCGCCCCAGCGAAGGGTCGTCAGCCAACGCCAGCAGCAGCAGCACGCGCGCCTTGTAGGGGTTGAGGTCACCCGACGAGACGAATACGCCACCTATCGGTCGCGGCGGTGCGGGGATTGCCACATGACCAGCACCGGTACGCGAACTACGCGCCACCGCTATACCACATGCCGCGGCGTCGACCAGCGCGGCCGTCAGCGTTTCGTGCACGGAACCGTTGCCAGCCGCGGCCACGACGAACCCTAGCACGCCTGCGGCCACCATCGCGTCGATAGCTACCCTCCCCGGCTGCGCATAGCTGGCGACGATCTCCACCAACGGCCATACAGCGGGCACCGGCAAGCGCGGCGCCTGACCAGGACCCGGGGTGCGCGAGAAATGGACGTAGGTATCCTGCACAAAGCCAAGCGGACCGGCAACTGGCGAATGGAAAGCATCGACAGCCGACGTATGCGCCTTGACGACATCACGCGCGGCATGAATCTGCTGATTCAGGACCACGAGCACACCCTTGCCAACCGCCGCCGGGCTTGCCGCCACGCGCACCGCATCGAGCAGGTTCAGCGGCCCGTCAGCCGAAAGCGATGTCGATGGGCGCATGGCCGCAGTCATCACGACAGGCAACGGGCAAGCCTGCGTCAGATGCAGGAACATCGCCGTCTCTTCCAGCGTGTCAGTGCCATGTGTGATCACGATTCCGGCGACATCGGCCTGCGCGGACCAATACCCGATTCGCGCGGCAAGCAACCGCCAGAGATCGAACATCATGTCCTTGCTGTCCACCTGCGCCACCTGCTCCGCTTCGACCCGCGCCACATCTGCCAGCGCGGGCACTGCCTGCACAAGTTGCGATACAGGTACTGTCGCAGCCTGATAGTGCGCGCTACTGGCAGGATTAGCGGACGAACCGGCGATGGTGCCGCCAGTCGCGAGCACAACGATACGAGGCAGGAGTACGGACATGGACGGGGTTGACGGAGCTTGAAGGCGGGCCGATTGTAACTGCGCGAACGCCTGGCCGAACCCGTGGCAAACCCGTGGGCCTCACCCCACGGAACTACTCGTGTTGAGCCGGCTGCGCAAAATGTGCTTGCACTTCACCCGATACTGTATAAAATCACAGCATACTGTTTAAACATACAGTGCTTCGGCACAAGACCTGCGACCCATGGCGACCCTGACACCCCGGCAGCAGCAGATTTTCGACCTGATCCGCGACACGATCCGCAACACGGGCTTTCCGCCCACTCGTGCTGAGATCGCCGCCGAATTCGGCTTCTCCTCCCCCAATTCGGCCGAGGAACACCTGCGGGCTCTGGCGCGCAAGGGCGTGATCGAGCTGACGCCGGGCGCATCGCGAGGCATTCGCCTGAAGGTGACGCGTAGCGACTCTGAACGACCCGATCAGTTCTCGTTACCGATGGCGGGTGTGCTGCAACTGACATTGCCATTAGTCGGTCGTGTCGCAGCTGGCAGCCCGATTCTGGCTGCCGAGCATATCGACCGGCAGTATCAAGTCGATGCCTCTGTCTTTGACGAGCGCCCCGACTATCTACTTCGCGTTCGCGGCCTGAGCATGCGCGACGCCGGCATTCTGGATGGCGACCTGCTTGCCGTGAAGAAAGCCAGCGAAGCTGCGAACGGTAAGGTTGTCGTCGCCCGTCTGGGCGATGACGTCACCGTCAAACGCTTGAAGAAACGCGGCGATACGATCGAGTTGATCGCCGAGAACCCCGACTTCCAGAACATCGTCTTGCATGCAGGACGTGATGAGTTCTCCCTGGAGGGTATCGCAGTTGGCCTGATCAGATCTTCAGGCTTCTGACTCTCCGGACCCAGGCAGCTGGCCACCTGCCCCGGTCACCCGCTTTTGCTTTGCCAACGCCGCCCTGTCCTTTACGGACGACGGGTGCGGACTTCTGCTGAACGCAAATTACGAGGTGTTGCCATGCTGCAATCCGAAACCGTCGCATCCCGCCGTCCGGTCAAGCCGGTCCCCTTCCGCCAGATCAAGGGCGTTCGCGTCTACCAGGGCACCCATCGCCGCACCATGGTCGGCAATATGGCCGCCATCTGCCGAATGCTCGAGCTTGCTGAACCCTCCTCGAAAACTCTTGATTGAGGCAGCCCGCTCTCTTCTGTCACCATGCACTGCAGCGCATTGCTGCATGTACGGGCGATGATGGCCCCGGGACCCGACGCTGATCGGGGCCCGACCATCATCAATCTGACTCGACATTAATCGGCCAACGGCGCGCCGAACCAATCGGACGCGAGGTCTGCCTCAAAGGCAGCCAGCCAGGTCGCAGCCCCGCCAGCGCCTCCTTTGTATTTCTGCAACTGACCGCCGACCACGCGTTCGACAGTCACCATATCCGCAGCAGCCCCCTCCCCCGGATTGAGCGCGTTCGCAACCGCGAATTCGAAATCCTCGGGGACGAATCCGTGCCTGGCGCAAATGGACTCCAGAGCCTCCCGCACATCGGGAGAGAGTTCGTGAAATCTGAGCGTCATCCTTCTCCTCCGCAGCATCTGCAATTCCTGATCTTTACAGATTACTTGCCCGATTTCGCGACGTCGCGCATTTTCCTAGCCATTCGTAGTTCTTTGGGCCAATGAAAATTTCTCGCTCTCCGGCTAGGGTAACAACCGAGAACGTCGATCGTGGCGGAAAGCGCCAACCCAGCATGGTTTTGCCCCATTCGATCCGACGATGACGAGAGGTTGAAGCCTTTCGTCCCTCCCACGCCCCTATACCGCACAGCACCTTCAGGAGATGCACGATGGCCAAGCACGATACGTCAGGGCTCGCCAGCCTGTCGCCTTTCGAACTCAAGGACGAACTCATCAAGTTGGCAGGAAGCGTATCGAATCGCCTGATGCTAAACGCCGGGCGAGGTAATCCGAATTTTCTGGCAACCATCCCGCGACATGGTTTCTGGCAGCTCGGCCAGTTCGCCATGATCGAATCGGAAAGGTCATTTTCGTATTTGCCAGAAGGTGTCGGCGGTTTCCCGCGACGCGCAGGTATCGAGGAGCGGTTCGACCTTTATGCCCGCGTGCACAAGGACGTTCCCGGCGTCAAGTTCCTGACCGGGGCCGTATCGTATGTGCGCGACCAGCTCGGTCTGGATGGCGGTGATTTCCTGTACGAAATGTGCGAAGGGATCCTGGCCTGCAACTATCCGGTTCCCGACCGGATGCTCCGACTGAGCGAGAAGATCGTCAAACAGTACATCCGCAAGGAAATGATTGGCGCGCATCCGTTCCTGGGCGATTTCGACCTGTACGCCGTGGAAGGCGGAACCGCCGCGATGACGTACCTCTTCAATTCGTTGAAGGTCAATCATCTGATCAATCCCGGTGACACGATCGCACTGGGAATGCCGATCTTCACGCCGTATATCGAAATTCCGGAACTGGCCGAATACCACCTGACCGAGGTTTCGATCGATGCCGACCCCGCAAGTGGATGGCAGTACCCGAAGAAGGAACTCGACAAGCTGCGAGATCCCAAGGTTAAGGCGTTTTTCCTGGTGAACCCCAGCAATCCGCCTTCCGTAAAAATGAGCGATGAAAGCCTGAAATACATCGCCAGCATCGTTGAAGAACGCCCAGATCTGATTCTCCTGACAGACGATGTGTACGGTACCTTCGCCGACAATTTCGTCTCGCTGTTTGCGATGTGTCCCAAGAACACGCTCCTGGTGTATTCGTACTCCAAGTACTTCGGTGCCACTGGCTGGCGCCTCGGCGTTATTGCCACCCACAAGTCGAATCTCTTCGACGAGCAACTGGCGAACCTACCCAAGAATATTCAGAAGGATCTGAACAAGCGCTATTCCTCCATCACCACCGAACCGGAGAAGCTGCCCTTTATCGACCGAGTGGTTGCCGACAGCCGCACGGTGGCACTGAACCATACCGCCGGTCTTTCCACGCCGCAGCAGGTGCAGATGGTGCTGTTCTCCCTGTTCTCGCTGATGGATTCCGCCGACCACTACAAGCAAACCATGAAGCGGCTGATCAGAAGCCGCAAGGCCGCGCTCTATCGCGGCATGGGCGTTGCGCCGGAACCCGTCGACGAGAACGTGGTCGACTACTACACGCTGCTCGATGTCGAACAAATGAGCCGCGAAGTCGGCGCCGATTTCGTCAAATGGTTGCTCGAATCGATTCAGCCGCATGAGCTCCTGTTCAGACTCGCTGAGGAAGCCGGCGTGGTCCTGTTGCCTGGCGGTGGCTTCGGCACCCGTCACCCCTCTGGTCGCGTTTCGCTCGCCAATCTGAATGAAGAGGACTACGTGAAGATCGGGCGCTCGGTGCGCAAGCTGCGCGACGAATATCTGGCGCGATACCAGGAGTCCGGCGGCAAGACGCAGAAGCCGAAAAAGAAATAACCCGGTCGCGGCAAGGCAGTTCTGACTAATCAGTCTACAAATACAGGAGTAGGCTATGACCTGGTTTGTCTCCACCCTCAAGGCGTACCCCGAGATCGCGATTTTTCTCGCACTGGGAATCGGCTACTGGGTAGGCGGGAAGAGCTACAAGGGGTTCAGCCTGGGCGCCGTGACATCGACGCTGCTGGTGGCGATCGTCATCGGCATCCTCGGCGTGAAGATCTCCGCGAACGTGAAATCCGTCTTTTTCCTGATGTTTCTGTTTGCGGTGGGCTATGGCGTCGGCCCGCAGTTCGTTCGCGGCATTGCGAAGGATGGCATTCCCCAAGCCATTTTTGCTGCGATAGTCGCGGTGCTGTGTCTCGCCGCATCAATCATTGCGGCGATGGTCGCCGGATACGATCTCGGGTCGGCAGCCGGATTGTTTGCGGGTTCGCAGACAATCTCGGCTTCCATGGGTCTCGCCACTGATGCCATCAATCGCCTGGGCCGATCTCCGGAAGAGGCCAAACAGCTTCTGGACGGCATGCCGATCGCCTATGCGGTCACGTATATCTTCGGTACAGTCGGCTCGGCAATTCTCCTGGCGCAGATCGGCCCCAAACTGCTTGGCATCGACCTTGTAGCTGCCTGCAAGGATTATGAGCAGCAACTTGGAGCCGGAGCAGACGGAGAAGGCACCGAATGGCATGAGTTTGAGCTGCGAGCCTACGCGCTGGCCCCCCACAGCCCATACATCGGCAAGTCCGTAGCCGAACTGGAGGCCAGCACGGCCGAAGGCGTACGCGCCTTTATCGAACGCATTCGCCGAGGCGGCAAGATTATCGAGGCACAACTCGATACCGTTCTGGAGCCTGGCGATATCGTCGCAATAGGCGGAAAGCGCGATCAACTGATTGCCAGACTGGGACCAAGCGGCCGGGAAGTGGAAGACTCAGAACTGCTCAATGTGCAGACGGAGGGTGTGGACATCTATATCACCAACAAGGAGGTTGATGGCCACACGCTGCAGGAGATGTCTCGGTGGCCCGGTGCGCGTGGAATTTTCCTGAAGAAGATCAAGCGCGGACCAACGGAAACAGTCATCCCCGTACTGCCGAAAACCAAGCTCTACCGCGGTGACGTCATCACCGTGGTCGGCCGCACGCAGGACATCAATGCAACGGCAAAGCATGTCGGATATATCGACCGCCCGACGACGGTGACCGACGTGGCATTCGTGTCGCTGGCGATTACCGTCGGCGCATTTATCGGCGCCATCGTGATCAACGTCGCCGGTATTCCCCTGACGCTTTCCACGGCAGGTGGCGCGCTGATCGCGGGTATTATCTTCGGTTGGTACCGGGCCATTCACCCGACTTTCGGACGCATACCTGAACCGACTCTTTGGTTCATGAACTCGGTTGGCCTCAATGTGTTCATCGCGGTCGTCGGTATTTCCGCGGGCCCTGGCTTTATTGCCGGCCTGCAGAAACTCGGTGTCAGCCTCTTCCTCTGGGGTATTTTCGCCACATCGGTTCCGCTGATTATCGGCATGTACCTGGCCAAGTACGTCTTCCGCTTTCATCCGGCACTCGTGCTTGGAGTCTGTGCCGGCGCGCGCACAACCACTGCTGCGCTCGGCATGATCTGCGAGACGGCAAAAAGCCAAGTGCCAGGCCTTGGATATACCGTGACCTACGCTGTGGGCAACACCCTGCTGACAATCTGGGGGATGGTCGTCATCATGATACTTTCATGAGCGTTTGCGCCGCTCAAGCTGCATTTGGGCGGTGCAGACCGGCTTCAGGGGATTGAAGCGATCAAATCGACCGACTGGTTATCCAAGCCCGGTCTTTGCTGGGGCATCGAGTTGAGGCTCGATGCCCCAGTCGCCATGTAGATACCAATCTTCGCCGAGCAATTCGGCGGGGTGCTGTGTGCGGCTTGAGCCATTGCCACAGCCCATTGCATCGGTCGAACAGAATTTGTCGCACCCCCAGCACACGCGCTCCGGGTGTGCGGGATGCAGGGGAAACTTCTTAGCCATGACAAGCGAGAGAGGCTGTTGTCCGATGGCTTGATAGTAGCCCTGGCGAATCTGGACGTACGACTGATTGCGGGGATAGTTGATCCAACGCAAGCGCGCCTATCCCTCGTCCACAAGAAGCTTTGCCGAAATGCAAAACAGCGCCCGGAGGCGCTGTTTTGACGACAATTCTTTGGGGTGGCTGATGGGACTCGAACCCACGACGACAGGAATCACAATCCAGCCGTTCAAGTCACTTTCCACCATAAGAATCAAGCACTTGGATTTCAGATTTTCCAACCACCGAGAAAAATCGCTCTGGCTGTGGCGCGGCTTTCCGGGAGGGCGTTGGAAAATTTACCACCCCGTCGCTGGCGAATTTATACTGTACATCCATACAGTATCAAGCATTGCCATGGGCAACAAAAAATCAGCCGCAGGCTGCCAAATCCACGAGGCACCCCCTAGCTTGCCGACTGTCCGACAAGTAGCGCAGCGCCTACTTGACGCCCTTGATCGCCTCAATGCAGGCACGGGCGCCGTGGGATTCCACGGTTGGGAGAACGGTTTGGGAGAGCCGGCAGGCGATCAGCTCGAGGAAGTGCGGCACGAGCTCGAGGTCCTCCTGGCGAAGACACCCTCCCAGGCACGCCTACTCACCGGTGCCGACTTCGACCCAGAGACGTTCGAGCGCGTTTGGCAATCATCTGAGGTCCAGCGCGCCGGCAAGGAGTTCGGCTGGCGCGGCATAGCCGAAGCGATCTGGGCTGCGGCGTTCCGGGAAGCGCGTGTACCATGAAACACACTCCCATGGAGACAGCCCTATGTGCGTGAACTATGCCCCCGTCCAGCGCCAGGTGTTACGCGATGTCTTCGGTGTCGAGCCACCCGCCGGCGAGTGGAAGGCTGAGACCTGGCCCGACTACCCTGCCCCAATCATCCGCGCCGCGGAGGACGGCTCGCGCGAGGCGGTGCTGGGTTCATTCAGCATGGTGCCCAAGGCAAAGATGCCGCCTGGTGTGCGCTACTACCCCACGGCCAACGCACGGACGGAAACGATCGGCAAGCTCAGCTCGTTCGCCAAGCACTGGAAGTGCTTCGCAGCTTTGCCTGATCCCGACCACTGGCTTCTATGAGCCTAACTGGGAGACGGGCAAGGCCATGCGGTGGAGGATTGGCCTACCGGACGGCGAGCCGTTTGCGATCGCGGGATTGTGGCGCACGTGGCCGGATGGCGCGGTGTCGTTCACCATGCCGACGCTCAACGCAGACAGCCATCCGCTGATGCGACGCTTCCACAAGCCCGGGGATGAGAAGCGCGGTATTGTCATTCTGCAGCGCGAAGAGTGGGATGACTGGCTGGGCTGCCGTGATCCTGAGGTGGCTCGGACGTTCCTGCGACTCTTCCCGTCCGACGCGATGGTTGCCGATGCCGCGCCGGTGCCCCCACGCAACGGAAAGCCACTTCCAGGCGTCGACAAGTAATCCTCAGGGCTCTCGCGAACATCACCGCACAGCAGCATCCGCCGCATGACGGGCCACCTATCGTCGTCCAGTTCCCATAGAAATATTTTCGGATTTTTTTGCACCACCGAACGGCCTGCCGCAAAACCTTGAGGCGGCGCGCTTTGCAGGATTGTGGCGCTGCCGCACTGCCGGCCCGGCAATGTGAAAACCGATTGTCAAGACTGGTCATGCTGTTTGCCCACACTACACTTAGTAGAAATTTCAACCGGGCAACAATATCTGGGGGGAAACGATGAAGAGAAGATGTCTCGGCTCTTGATAGACGTGCCACGTCAGGAGCCGGAAAAGCACAGACCCGGCCAGCGTCCGCTCGCCAAAGTAGAGCGCTGGTCGGGTCTCCGGGCACAGAGCCATGATGAGGCGGCCGCTTTACGCGGCTGACCTCCTCAAGGCTCGATTCTATGCAGACCAGAATGTCAGCGCCAATGAAACTTGCTTATTTGACAGTTGGCGCTTGGCATGCTTACGAACCGAGCCGCTCCGCGCGGCAGGAGAGCACACATGCATTACCTAGTTCGCGTGACCATTCACGATGGCAGCTACGCCGAGTACCAAGGCCTTCACAAGCAGATGCAGGCCTTTGGCTTTTCCCGATACATTCGGAACGACCAGGGCATTTTTTCCGTACTGCCCGATGCCACCTATATCGGCGAGCGAAACGAGAATGGTGACGTCGTTCGTGACCATGTGGCACGCATCGCCAAAGGATGCGCCCCCTCTAAAGCAGCACCCGAAGTATTTGTCTGTGTGAGGGGCGCTTCCTGGTGGTCGGGATTGCGACAGGCTACGTAACACAGATGAGTGGGGCACCAGTACCTCAGGGTCGCGGTGCCTCCAATACACTCGTCCCTGCGCGGGCCAAGCTGACAGGCGCGGGCCTCGACTCGTATATGAAGTCCAGCGTCAGGCCAGGTGCTGCGGGTGACGGGGGCTGGATCGAACACAGGCATGACACCTAGTGCCACTGGACAGGAGCGACAAGAATGGGGGTAGAGATAAATCTGGTGAAGGTGCCGGAAGAACTGCTGGTCAAACTGTATGACGACCTCATCTCACCATCGGCAAAGGAAGTAGGTGGAGTTATTTCCGACGCGACCAAGACTGCGAGGCTTTTGCTTACGGCTCCACTTCAATTGGCCGCCGCCTACCAAGACCGCTTTCGTCGTATGACGGAGCGCATCGCAAGGGATGTCCCTGAAGCTCACAGGGTAGCACCCCCAGCGCAGTTGGTAGGCCCTGCTATCGAAGCCCTGCGGTTTGTAGATGATTCATCTCCCCTCTGGGAGATGTTTGAGGCGCTACTGAAGTCCGCCATGGACGAGAGAACGGCTGCAAAGGTGCATCCCGCCTTTGGAACACTTGTAGCTCAGCTTGCTTCGGACGAAGCGATATTGCTGAAACGCCTTCACAAGAGTAGCGCCAAGGTGACCGACGTTCTCGACCTCGGTTCTGATAACGTATTCCGGAATCGCCGCATAGAATCTCTCGACCTGCCTCTTGACTCACTAGCTCTGCCGCAGCAGTTGGATTTGTACTACGCGCACTTGGAGTCGCTTAGCCTGGCCCGCTGGCCAGTATTGAAGCAGGAACCATTGATGGTCGATGGACGCCAAGTCGGCATTCGGCGTCATAGCGAAATATCGCTCACTGACTTCGGCAAGCTATTCGTTGAAGCGTGCATCCGAAAACCAAGTGAGGAAGAGGTTCGCTAACGCGTCTGAAGCTGGAGTCATCGGGTGCTGGGTGTCAACGCTTCATATGACCGCTCGCAAGCCAAGCCCGCTACCTTGAGCTGGTCGGCATAGTCAGCCAGGATTCCCGAAGTCTTATCAGACCGGCCGAGCACGTCGACGAGCACATCGAGGGGGTCTCCACCAGGCTGGCCCTGGCCACCGCCGGCAGAGCCGGGATCTTTGACTGCTCGGGCGGCGGCAAGTAGCTGGTCGACACGCTGCCGCAACCGCTCAGCAGCGGCATCAGCAGCGCGAGCGTCACTACGCGCCGTGTCCGCTTCCTGTTTCGCAACATTGGCAATCTCCGTTTGTGCCGCACCGCGGCGTTGTTCCTCGGCGCGCGCGCGGTCGACGGCTTTCCCCTGATCGACCGCGGCGGACAGCGCCGCCTTCGTTCGCTCGGCTTCGTATTTTTTGGCGTCCGCCCGCGACTGGACGAGGCGCCCGCCACCGAAGGCAAGCGTCAGGCCAACAATGGCCACCAACCATAGGCGAGGATCGAGAATGCTCATGCCAGCCTCCGCTTTACCAGGCCCCGCAGCTCCAGCCGCCAGACGCCCCACAGCACGCCGAGGGCCACTGCCAGGTTCAGCCCGATCTCCGGTTCGCTGTGGCACGACCAGGGGCTGACCATGTTCCCGAGCGCCGCGAAGTTGACCAGCAACAGCACGATGGCGCCACCGGTCCGGTTTGGCACCTTTCTTGTCAGCACGGCCCAGATCGAGCCGCCCCAGATGATGGCGTTCGCCACCAGATTGATCGTCATCAGCATGGGTCAGCTCCCCAGGGTCTTCCTGCGCAGCGCGGCGAAGATCTCCGGAATCTGCTGCATCCCGTTGTTCACGATGGCCAGGCCGAATACCGCCGCCGCGGCTACTGCGAGCATGTGCGTGTAGCTGCCGGCCACCAGGCTGAACCGCTCCACCGCAAAGCCGCCGACAAGGCAGCCGATTCCCAGGCTCCCAACAAACGAGAGCAGGCGCTGCCACCAATTCCCCGGAATGAACCTCAAGGCGATTGCCGAGCCGAGCGCCGCTGCGCCGCCGACTTTCGCTGCAACCACCACAACTTCATCGCTCATCGTTGGACCCCGTTGTCTATCCCGCCATGCAGCAGGTATTGCGCCCTGAGGGCGTCGAATCGGTGTTCGGGTTGGCCGTAACCGGAACCGGGCAGGCTGGCCCAGATGTTCCGGCACTTGTTGAGGGCTGCGGCCAGCCGTCCGGCCTGGATGTCGGGAAGCGATCCGCGCTCGCGTACAAGCTGCACTGCCCACTTGTCCTGTGACGCAGGGCCGAAGTCCGGCAGCTTCAGCAAGTCGCGGTAGTGCGCGTAGTCCTTCAGCATGTGCTGGTACCGCCCGGCGGCATTCGAGGTCAGGCCGCGGCTGTTGATGACCTTCGACGGCCGGCCGCGCGAGAACGGATGCACCGAGAAATCGGTGAAGATCTCCGGCTTCTTGTCGATGCCGGTGACGATCACGTCATATCCGTCGCACTTCGTCGCTGGGCTGGTGCTGGTGCCCTCAGACCAGGCGAGCAAGTCGAGGAATGCGGCCATGTTCGGCCCGCCTGGCAGCAGACTTGGATTTGTGTATGGCATGGTGACCCCGGAAATGAAAATGCCCGCTCGGGGCGGGCACAGTAGAGGCCGTGCTTGCGGCCTGTAGAATTACGACGCATAGAAAGTCGAGCCTTGCCAGCGCCGATCCAAAAAATGACTCAAGACACCTCTTTCCTCAACGGCCTACGGGCTTTTGCCGCATATTGGGTACTCACGGCTCACTGCATGATCTGGGGAGGGTGGTGGACTGATGTGCCTTTCCCGGCGCCGAAAATCGCCGTGGACGTGTTCATGGTCCTATCCGGATTCCTGATGGCCTACACGGTGTCGGCACGCAGTGACAAGGAACCGATGACGCTACGGTGGAACTGGATGCGGTTCTATGTTCGACGCTACTTCCGGCTGGCGCCAGCCTATTACCTATCGCTCGCCTTGGCAGTGCTACTGGCGGGCGAATACCTGACTGGTTACGCTCAGCTTCGCGCGCTGAACCCTACAGCGTGGCAGGGTGACTGGGTCTACGATCCCATGCGCACGCAATACACCTTCGGCAACATCCTGCTGCACCTATCGTTCCTGTTCGGCCTCTTTCCGACCTACTCCTTCTCAACGTTCCTACCGGACTGGAGCTTGAGTCTGGAGATGCAGTTCTATATCGCCTTCCCGATCATTTACGTCGCCATGCGCCGTTTCGGCGCCGCAAGAATCGCAGTTGCACTGGCCGTGCTCTCCTATCTCCTCAAATGGGGAATCGACAAGGCCGTTGGCGCCGGACTGATGTCGTTCTACTACGAACCGTCATTGTTGTTCTTCAGGCTTCCCATCTTCCTCGCGGGTGCCCTTGTCTTCGAAGCGACACGCCCTGGGCTATCTCGATTGCGTCAGGCAGTCTATGTCGCGCTGGCCCTTGCCTTTTGCTTCAAGATGGTCGACATCTACAAGATCCAAGTCTTCTGGCTCGTGGTACCGACAGCCCTGATGGCAGTCTTCGTGTTGCCTTGCGCAGCGCTCGCGTCAAAGCTGCAATGGCTCTCGAAGCTTTGCAGATCGAGGCTCGTCACGTTCCTTTCGGACGTTTCCTACCCCGTCTATCTGTTCCATGGCTTCTTTCTTGCAATCGTCGGCTCACGGATCGGTCATGCCGCGAAAGCCGCGGGGTACTCCCTCGCCGTTGGCACTGTAGGCATCTGGCTCGCCGTTGTGGTTCTCACCACCGGCTTCGCATACCTCGTCTACCGGCTGGTAGAACTCCCAGGCATCCGCGCCGGGGCGAGGATCTTGGCGCAAACGCCCAAAGCCCTCGCCTCCGGCCAGACGAACTAGGAAGCGACGGATGGGTCCGCCGGGAACTGAACAGCGTCCGGGAATCCAGGTTGCTGGTCGATCCTGTTCCAGGCGACGCGGTACCGGCGCCATGCCAGCAACGCTGCCTCCTCTGCAGCAGTCGCCTCACCAAGGCTTACAGCGTCTTCGAGCGGCGCGATACGTAGCGCTGCCAACGCGAGTCTGTCGTCCCTTAGGGAGAGGATCTGCGCCGCGGTGAGGGGCGGCGGTGCCGGCTTGTTGAAGCTGCCGTCCGATAACGTCCAGCCTTCCTGCGGCATCGGGCTAATGTCTGTCACTTCCACCCAGATCAGTTCGGGGTGGAACATCTCCCGGATGTCGCCGTCCGTATTGAACAGTTCGGCAACCACGCCTCCATCGATTCGCCCATACGTCTTCATCGTCGATCACCACCGAATGTAGAGAAAACCATCACCACCCTTGCCGAGAGCGCCAGACGTAGCATTGTTGCGACCATAGCCGCAGCCGCCTCCACCGTTGACCCCACTTGCGGGAAGGCTATAGGTCATGCCCGCGCCACCGCCATATGCGCCGTCACCGCCACCGCCCCCCAGATCTGCGGTGCCAGCAGAGCCAGGCGCCCCGAGCAGGTTGAGATCGCCGCCAGCGCCCGCACCACTTCCACCGCCTGCACCGCCACCTATCTGACCGGATTTCGCGCCGCCGAAATCCGGCCCTACCGCCTTTCAGGATTGGGGAACGACGGCGTGCGCGTGATCAGCGCAAAGCGGAAGAAAGGCGAAGCCGAGGTGGTCAAGGTTCGGGAATGGTCCACGCGGCTCCAGGTGGTGGTGGAGCGCGCCCGACGCACCCCCGTGGAGACATCGAAGAAGAAGTTCATTGTCCAGAGCCTGTACCTGTTTCCAAACCGCCGCGGGCAACCGTACAGCAAGAGCGGCTGGAACTCAGTCTGGCAGGACGCCATGTGGGAATGGATCGCTACGTTCGACCAAGAGGCCGCCGTCGCGCTCCAGGTCGCGCGCCGATACGAAGCTGAGCGGAGGCGACTGAAGGGCGCGGAGCCAGACGAAGAACGGCCCGAGTATTCGATCGCAGATCACCCGGAGTATTTCTCGACAATGGACATCCGGCCGGCCGCAATCACGACCAAGTTGGAGCGGCGATCGGCGGACGCCTACGACTTCGCAGCTCATGCAAACCCGGCCACAACCCACCGGCATTACGACCGGCGAAAAGTGAAACGGGCATCGGCTACGGAGTAGAAAACGAAAACGGCGCCGAGGGGCGCCGTTGGAAAATTTCCGTTTTCGTTGGAATGTTCGCATCAAGAACCGCTACAGCGCGGATAAATCATTGATACGAAACAGAATTTTGGGGTGGCTGATGGGACTCGAACCCACGACGACAGGAATCACAATCCTGGACTCTACCAACTGAGCTACAGCCACCGTAGAGATTCTTCGCTGCCGGCACTGCCGTTCAACGAAGAACAAGACTATACATGGCTTTTGATTTTGTGGCTAGTATCACGCACAAAAAATTCGACAAGGCTTCCAGATGCTTTATCGACTTCCCTGCCACTTTGCCTCCAGCAGCACAGCTTCCTTGATGGCGGCGATCGTCTCTGCCTCGGTCGGATACAAGGCCAGCAGTCGCTTCGACTTGCCGTTAAGTACATCACTCTGTAGCGCCCTGCCTGATTCGGCCGAAATCCCCGCGTGCCAGCAGTAACGCGCCGTCCATTTCCCGTCCTGTAGTTGCTCAACTACCCATATCACCCGGCAGCCCTCGAAAACTTCGCCGAACGGCTCTTCTGATCCCATTCTGAACCTCCAGGATTCGCTTCCGGGCGCACTCACGGCACTTGCATGCGCAAATGCTTTGGGAGCGACCGGCCAACCCCTACTCTTCTATTCCTCCACTGAGACCACGCCAGACATCGTCGTGGTTCAGCCCGAGCGTCACTCTCATGACACCGGTCGGCATCCTAGCATGGTGGCAGCGCCTGCTCTTCAGTTCTATTACCCGAGAATCACCCCAACAACCGACAAGCACGCGCGTTGAATTTCTTGAGTTTGGATTGATTGCAATCCGCGCTGGCAATGTGAACTGCCTGCCCCACCAATGCAGGGTACAACCTGAAGGCGGTGCTGATAGATACTCTTTCGCGAGGGAAATTGACCCCCCTCGACATTCCCGTCAGGCGACTCTCGAACAAGCGTCGCCTGTTTTTTTGTCAGGCCAGGATAATTGGAATAATTCGTTGCCGGCCAATTATATTATTTCCACCCGACAGGCACGGAACTCTTTCACCACATGTGCGTCGAAGCGCTGTGTCCGAAAAGCATCCTCACAGGTATGGAGACAAAAAAAGAGCCCGCAGCGCGGACTCTCAATTTGCGATCTCAATGCCCTGAAGGCGCTTTCAATGTAGTCGCTGCATGCAGCACACACTATCCGGGCAAACCCAAGGGTCGAGATGTGACGAAACAGGCCCAACAAGAAAAAACAGCCCGCACAAGGCGGGCTGCAAAATCAGTTGAAGAAAGCCCTGTATTCGAGGGCAGGCACAGTTTAAGAACATGAGGCGCCACTGGCGAATTAGGGGAATCCCTTTGCCGGCGCGGGTTTCGGACGGTCCGACGGGCGCAAACGGCTCAGCAGCATACATTTGCGCCCGATCGCATGGCACGAGCGTTCGTTTTTAGAACCTTTCCTCGACATGCAGAAATCTGACTGACATCAAATTACGCCGCTTCCTGGAGGCCTGGACGAAGGTGTGAGCGCGCCTCCTCGAACAGGGCATCAACATCTGCACGGGAGCGCGCTGCGTTCATTCGACGGGCATCGGAAAGCACACGGCGCCAACCACGGCCACCATAGATTCCGCGATGGAGGCCAAGCATATGGCGCGTTGCAGCCCCCATATACCCGCCCTTCTCCACGAGATCGCCGATATATGCCTGCATCGCCAGTTCGGCCATTTCGCGCGTCACGTTAGGCTCAGTCCCGCCATAGAAACGCGCATCCATTTCCGACAGGAAATAGGGATCGTGATAAGCCTGACGCCCGATCATTACGCCGTCGACGTGCCTCAGGTGCTCGTCTATTTCACCGTACGAAACAACGCCACCATTAATCAGGATCTCCAGATGTGGAAATTCCCGCTTTAGCTCATAGGCAACTTCATATCGCAGCGGTGGAATTTCGCGATTCTCCTTTGGGCTCAGCCCCTTCAGAATCGCATTGCGCGCGTGGACGATAAATATGTCACAGCCGGCCTCCGCAATGGTGCCGACAAAATCACGCACAAATCCGTAGTGTTCGATCGTATCAATGCCGATGCGGTGCTTGACCGTCACCGGCACCGACACGACATCGCGCATTGCCTTCACACAGTCGGCCACAAGCTGCGGTTCGGCCATCAGGCACGCACCAAACGCACCGCGTTGCACGCGCTCGGACGGACAACCGCAGTTCAGATTGATTTCCTTGTAGCCCCATTGCTCGCCCAGTTTTGCCGCCTGGGCAAGGTCCGCCGGCTCGCTACCGCCAAGCTGCAGCGCCACGGGTTGCTCCGCCGCACTGAAATCGAGATGCCGCGCGACATCGCCGTGCAGCAGCGCACCAGTCGTCACCATCTCCGTATAGAGCCAGGTGTATTGACTCAGGGCGCGGTGAAACGTCCGACAATGGCGATCAGTCCAGTCCATCATGGGCGCCACAGAAATTCTACGGGGCCTGATATTTCCTTGGATTCCGCCTCTGGAATCGGTTTGCGGGGTGCTGCTGGTCTGTTCCATTGCCTACTGATTCTGCCTGTTTCGTCCCATTTTCCGGGTAAAGCGCCACGATATAGCACCACTATTACTCGTGTAGCACCGGGGCCATGGGGACGATCATGCAACGCGTGCGAAAGGACGGAAGTATAGGGTACACCGCGCAGATTCGCCTGAAGCAAGGCGGCGGCGTGATGTTCACCGAGGCCAAGACGTTTGACCGGAAACAGGCGACCCCGTGAGCACCGCCTTTACCCGCGCCTGCAAAATGCTCGAAATCGGCAACCTGCACTTCCATGACATGCGGAACGAGGCAGCATGTGCTCCCAGCACTTTCAGCCCAGGCCTATGGACCACCTGGCGCGACGTAAGCAGAATCAAAACGCCACTAGCGCGCTCAACCCCCGCTATCTGCATAGCGCCCCTCGTCGGGCGCTTTTTTCTGCGACATCGACGCGGCCCGGACTATGGCGTTTCGAGAAGTGCATACACCACGACACGTACGCACCGGAGAATCTGGGGCGCTCGATTGCATAGATGGACAGCAGGATAAGAACGACAGAATCCCTGGAACCTGCCGCGGACGAACAAACTCTGATTGAGCTCGCTCGCATATTTGCCGAAAAGAGCTCGCAAATTCCCGACATCATCCCGCCTTACATTGCATCGTCTCTTGTAGCGAACGAACGACGTTACTACTACGTAGCTGGCAAAGACCGCCAAGGCAGGCCACGCCTTTTCGAGGTGTTTCTGGTGAAGCCGACGGGTGAGTTGGATGCGGTTCCAGCATGTCTTTACCCTGGAGCCGTCCTCGAGCTATTTCCCACAGACCTCCAGATATTGGCCGCACCAGACCCCTGGGGAGGCAAAGTCCCGGACCTGACGACCACGCAGATCGCGGACGGACTACAGTCGATTTATCTCGACGAGCAACGGAACGACTAGCTCTAGTGCGAGCGATAGGACTCACCGATGAAATCCCCTACCCCAGCGCTGCTCCTGCTCGTCTTGGCCGTCTCAGTATTCAACGGCGCCGTCTTCGCAGCACAGCCCATCAACGGGTTCCGCGGTTTGCGCTGGGGTGATCCTGTCTCGTCAATCCCGAATGCCCGGAAAACTCAGAGTCTTGCAATAGGGGAGCACTGTTATGAGCGACCAGACGACACGCTCACAATGGGCAAGGCAACCTTGAGCGACATCCGATATTGCTTCTACAAGGACCGGTTCTCTTCTTTGGTCATTACGTTCGCGAGCGAACGCGACGGCGACGCGATAAAGCTGGCGCTAACCGAAGCATACGGTGTACCAAGCCAGCCCCATCCCGATCTGAAACACCATTACCGATGGCGCACATCCAAGGCCGAAGCGATCCTGGAGTATCGTCCTGAAGGTGGCGCGTTCATCGCCAACTCGGAGGCCCTCCTCCACGAACGCAAGAACGAAATCAGGTCTAGCACCAAGAACCGCAGCGCCGACCGCTAGGGCGGCCTCGAAGTGGACGTCCGGCCTTTTACTCGTCGCGACGCTCATGGAAATGTGCGCCTCCTCAGTGTTGACCACCCTCGGCTTGCGGACCGTCCCCGAACGAGCCCCTCCGTTGCGCCCTTTGACTCCAGCCATTTGAGTTCCCATTTGAAAAAGGGGAATCTTTTGCGTGTGAGAGGGCGCGCAATTGAGGTCTCGTGAGTCACTCAGGGTTTTGAGCCACCTCCCTGCCATCGGCGCGTGTGCCTGCCTCGGTCTGATATTTAGCGCCAACCTCTTTGCAGTCGGCGCCAAACCGGCTCTTTACGGGCACCTCAGGGACGACCAGATGGTCGAAATTTTCCTGAAGCGGGACAGACCCATCAAGCGGGGAAGGTATGAAGGTGAAACCGACAATCTATGCCGTCTACGCAGTCATCCTAGTCGCCGTGATCTGACGCGAAACTCTCGGTCAGGACGCCTTGGCGGCACCAACTATTTGCGGACAAGTTCTTAACGAGGAGTCTCGCCGGCTATGCAAGTGGAAAAGAAGATCACTGCCAAAATCACATTCTGGTTCGAACAATCCATCCTTGTGGCTGCTCAGATCCTGCTGATGGCGGTAATCTTGGCGATGGTCATTCAGCTTTGGATCATGTTTTCATCCGATATTCTCGAGCGCGTTAGCAGCATCGATACCGTCCCGGAGTTGATGAAGTCGGTGCAGACAGCCTTTTCCGGCGTACTGCTCATCATTCTCGGGCTCGAACTTATGGAAACACTGCGCGTCTATTTCAGATCGCACCGCGTTCGGCTGGAAACCATCTTGGCCGTGGCCATCATTGCCGTCGGCCGCCACGTGATTAATTTAGATGTGGAACACATGTCGGGCAGTGCCCTGATGGGCGTGGCCGCGGTGGTGCTCTCGCTAACGGGTGGTTACTTTCTGGTTCGATTCAAGTCGGCACCATCCGCAGATTGAGAACATCAAACCCGTCCGCAGGTCTACCTGGCGTGCCCTCAGCGCCAACGCCGACGGCCTCCGACAAAGCAACGTCGCTCGCGCCGCTCCGGAGCCGACGAACTACACCGGCAACATCGCTCAGCTTGCGACGACGCGCCAACACGCCTTCGCCCAGGGAGTCACGCCGAATGGAGTCCACAAGTTTGTGCATGTCATGCCGGCTTTTTTTGGCGGCCGCGCCCACTCTAGCGAACCACACGAAAGACAACCACGCCATGCACCGATCTTCATTCGTGTGAACGCTGACGCCGATGCCATCATGCTGCGTCGAAATAATTCTGGACTTTTGACAATCATGCCAAAAAACACAAAAACATAAAGCCCGCGCGGCATGAACCGAGCGGGCTTTCGAATTTGGTTGCGGGGGCAGGACTTGAACCTGCGACCTTCGGGTTATGAGCCCGACGAGCTGCCAACTGCTCCACCCCGCGGGGCGAACTATACGCGGATCTGCAGCGCATTGATACAAGAAAATGCAAAAAAGCCCGCGCGGCGTGAACCGTACGGGCTTTGGGCGTAACTCTGCAATTTGCGAAGAAAATTCTGGCCGCTGTCACACCCCGATCAGGCTCTGCGCTCCAAGCATGGAGAAGCGGCACGAAAGACGCGGGCATTTGCAGCCACGAATCGGGCCTCAAGAAGGAAGATGCGAAAGCACACGCGACTTGCCGATTTGGGACAGGCTGAGGCATCGCCCGCACATCAACGCAGCTGCCAACAAAAACGGCGCCCAAAGGCGCCGTCACGATACTCGGAATGCCATCCGCTGCAATCAGCGCGGTGCGTTCCTTTCCACCCAGGCCGCGAAAGTCGTCAGGTACTTGTTCAGGAAGCCACGCGTGGATTCATTGGCGATATTGCCATGATCGTCGAAGAGCTTGTCCACACCGCTGATATAGGCCTCGGGCTGCTGCAGCACCGGGACATTCAGGAAAACCAGCGACTGGCGCAGATGGTGGTTGGCGCCGAAACCGCCGATATTGCCCGGCGATGCGCTGATCACACCGCCCGGCTTGCCATCCCAGGCGCTCTGGCCATAGGGGCGCGAGCCAACGTCGATCGCGTTCTTAAGTGCGGCTGGCACCGAGCGGTTGTACTCGGGCGTCACAAACAACACGGCGTCAGCACGACGAACACGGTCGCGGAACGCCACCCATTCCGCCGGCGGATTGGCATCGTCGTCCTGGTTGTACAGCGACAGCTGCCGGATCTCGACAATCTCGAGCTTCAGCTGCGGCGGCGCGAGCGCCGCGAGGGCCTTGGCCAGTTTCAGGTTGAAGGAGTCCTTGCGCAGGCTTCCCACCAATACGGCAACATCGCGAGGATTGCTCATAACGGTTCCTTTCACGGCTTGAACGAGTTCGAACGAAGTGAAGCCTGGCCCGCGACAACGCTGCGGGCCAGTCCAGCCGACACTCTACTCGACTTACGCGCCCAGCGTGGCCAAGGGATGGTCATCCTTGCGCCACGGACTATCGAAGAACGCACGCACGCGCGCCGCACTTACCTCGTCCAGGCGTGGCGG
The DNA here is from genome assembly GCF_000319775.1 of Cupriavidus sp. HMR-1. Lineage (NCBI taxonomy): Bacteria > Pseudomonadati > Pseudomonadota > Betaproteobacteria > Burkholderiales > Burkholderiaceae > Cupriavidus > Cupriavidus sp. HMR-1. Next base: position 17,607 of record NZ_ANKP01000236.1, on the reverse strand, counting down.
ATTCCACTTCGGCTGGTGGTCCTTGTCGATCACCAGCGCGCGGATTCCCTCGATGCCGTCGCCGTGACGGAACACGTCATGCATCATGTCGAGTTCCATCCGCAGTTCATCCTCGAGCGACATCGTGCGAGCGCGGCGGATCTGTTCGAGCGTGACGCAGAGCATCAGCGGTGAGCGGCTGCGCAGCGTGGCGGCGGTTTGCGCGGCCCAATCGCCATCGGCGTCGCTGACGGCTGCCAGAATCGCCTGTGCGGAGGCGCCGGCGAACAAGCTATCGATCAGGGCAGCATTCGAAGCCAGCTGGCTGGTGGATGGCACGCAGGCGTCGGCGTGCTGGCGCGTGAACGACGCAATCTGCTCGAGCACCGCTTCGCCACTGGTGAACTGCCGCGCCTGCAGCGATGCAACCATCTCGGCGATCGCGTTCGTTGGCAGATAGGCATCGGCCAGCTTCGCGTAAATGGCATCGGCCGCGCCGATCACCGCGCCAGTAAGGCCCAGGTACTCGCCGATATGGCCTTGCGTGCGCGCCAGGAACCATCCACCGCCAACATCGGGGAACAGACCGATATTGGTCTCCGGCATCGCCATCTTCGTCCGCTCGGTGACGATGCGCAGCCGCGCACCTTGCGAGATCCCCATGCCACCGCCCATGACCACGCCGTCCATCAGCGCGATGTAAGGCTTGGCATAGCGATGGATCAGATGGTTGAGCGCATATTCCTCGACGAAGAACTGGTCCAGCAGCGGATCGTTCGCCTGGTGCGCCTGGTAGAACCAGCGGATATCGCCGCCGGCGCAGAATGCCTTGCCGCCCGCGCCAGCCACTACCACGGCGTGGACTGCGGGATCGTTCTCCCAGTTTTGCAGTGCGCCGGTGATCGCGCGAATCATCTCGAGCGACAGCGCGTTGAGGGCCTGCGGCCGGGTCAGTGTCAGATACGCCACGCCGCCCTGCACCTGGGTCGATACAAACTCCGTCATTTCTGTCTCCATTATTGCAGGCAGCGATTCTACGACAGACCCGCCTAAGCGCCTGCCACGGCACACCGCGGGAAACCCCCAATGCGCGTATGCGTATGGAGGAATCCCTCCATGCGAAACTGCGAAAAATATGCACACTGTCGGCCATGACACCCCAAACCCCTGCCCCCGAGGCGTTCGATCCCGGCCTGATTCTCCTGGCCTTTGCGCCGGTCTTCGTGCTGACGATAGGCTGGGAAGCCTGGTACTGGTGGAAGCGCGATCGCTCGGTTTATAGCTGGCGCGACACGCTCTCGAATGCCACGCTTGCGCTGATGCATCAGGCATCTGATGCGCTGTTTCTCTGGCTGATGGTTCGCACGATCTACACGTGGTGCTACGCGCACGGGCTTCGCGCGGTGCCGGAAACCTGGTGGTCGTTCGCGCTGCTGTTGATCCTGCAGGACTTCCTCTACTACTGGTTCCATCGTGCCAGCCACCGGGTCCGCTGGATGTGGGCGTCGCACGTGGCGCACCACTCGTCGGAGGGCATGAACTTCTCGACGGCCTTCCGGCAGAGCCTGACCTACCCGATCTCCGGCATGTGGATATTCTGGATCCCTCTGGCCCTCATCGGCTTCACGCCTGACTGGGTGATCCTTGCGGTGGGACTGAACCTGGCATTCCAGTTCTTCGTGCACACGCGACTGGGGCGACGCTGGCCGCTGGTTGAGAGGCTCGTCAACACACCATCGGTCCATCGCGTCCACCACGCGAAGAATCCTCAGTACATCGACCGCAACTACGCCGGAGTGCTGACGATCTGGGACCGGATCTTCGGTACCTTCGTGCCCGAAGAGGAAGCGCCGCAGTACGGCATTACGCGGCAGGTCCGCACCTACAACCCGCTGACGCTGACATTCCACGAATGGCGCGACATGTTCGCGGATGCCTGGCGCGAGCGTGACCCACGATATCTGTGGAAGCCGCCCGAGTGGCGCAGCCCTCGATCCGCATTGATGCCCGGTGCGGGCCAAACGCCCGCTGCCGGGCACGGACAGCGCTCCGACGCGATCTGATACGAACCTGCGCACTTGGGGCGGCAAGCGCCCATAAAAAAACCGCGCCACACCGGGCGCGGTTTCTTCTTCGAGCGGATGCCTGTCAGGCCACCGATTCGCGCGAGGCGCGCTTGCGCTCGTGCTCCTTCAGGTGGCGCTTGCGCAGACGGATGCTCTTCGGCGTGATCTCCACCAGTTCGTCGTCGGCGATGAATTCCACCGCGTACTCGAGCGACATCTGGATCGGCGGAACCAGTCGTACCGCTTCGTCGGTACCCGAGGCACGGACGTTGGTCAGCTGCTTGCCCTTGATCGGGTTCACGACGAGGTCGTTGTCACGGCTGTGGATGCCGATGATCATGCCTTCGTACAGGGCATCGCCCGGCTTCACGAACATGCGGCCGCGATCCTGCAGCTTCCACAGTGCGTAGGCCACGGCGTCGCCATCGTCCTGCGAGATCAGCACGCCGTTGTGGCGTTCGCCCAGGCCGCCTTCGCGCACCGGCGCGTAGTCGTCGAAGATGTGGCTGATCAGGCCGGTACCGCGCGTCAGCGTCAGGAATTCACCCTGGAAGCCGATCAGGCCACGCGCCGGAATACGGTATTCCAGGCGGGTGCGGCCCTTGCCGTCCGATGCCATGTCGAGCAGTTCACCCTTGCGGCGGCCCAGCTCTTCCATTACCGAACCCTGGTGGCCGTCTTCCACGTCCACGGTCAGCAGTTCGTACGGCTCGTTCTTGACGCCGTCGATTTCCTTGAACACCACGCGCGGGCGCGACACGGCCAGCTCGTAGCCTTCACGACGCATGTTTTCCAGCAGGATGGTCAGGTGCAGTTCGCCACGACCCGAGACTTCGAAGATCGTGTCGTCGCCGGTCTCAGCCACACGCAGCGCGACGTTCGACTTCAGCTCGCGGTCCAGACGCTCGCGCAGCTGGCGGCTGGTCACGAACTTGCCTTCGCGGCCGGCCAGCGGCGACGTGTTGACGCAGAAGTTCATCGTCAGCGTCGGCTCGTCCACCTTCAGCATCGGCAGCGCATCCTGGGCCTCGGGGGCGCACACGGTGCAGCCAATGCCCAGTTCCTCGATACCGTTGATCAGCACGATGTCGCCGGCTTCCGCCTCGTCCACGATCTCGCGCTCCAGGCCGCTGAACTTCAGCACCTGGTTGATACGGCCCTTGATCGGGTTGCCTTCCGGACCGAACTTGACCACCACGTCCTGCAGCGGCTTGGCGCGGCCACGCGAGATACGGCCGACGCCGATCTTGCCGACGTAGCTCGAGTAGTCCAGCGAGATGATTTGCATCTGCAGCGGACCGTTCGGGTCATCGTTACGCACTGGCACCTTGTCCAGCACGGTTTCGAACAGCGGCTTCATGTCGCCGTCGCGCACGTCTTCGGTCAGGCCGGCATAGCCATTCAGGCCCGAGGCGTACACCACGGTGAAGTCCAGCTGCTCGTCGTTGGCGCCGAGCTTGTCGAACAGGTCGAAGGTCTGGTTGATCACCCAGTCCGGACGGGCGCCCGGGCGGTCAACCTTGTTGATCACGACGATCGGCTTCAGGCCCAGGGCCAGTGCCTTGCGCGTCACGAAACGCGTCTGCGGCATCGGGCCTTCCACGGCATCCACCAGCAGCAGCACGCCGTCGACCATCGACAGCACGCGCTCCACTTCACCGCCGAAGTCGGCGTGGCCCGGGGTGTCCACGATATTGATGTGCGTGCCGTTGTACTCGACGGCACAGTTCTTCGCGAGGATGGTAATCCCGCGTTCCTTTTCCAGGTCGTTCGAGTCCATCACCCGTTCGGCGATTTGCTGGTTCTCGCGGAAGGTGCCTGCCTGGCGCAGGAGTTGGTCGACCAGGGTGGTCTTGCCATGATCAACGTGAGCGATGATGGCGATATTACGGATGGCGCGGGTCATTGCGGCGTCCCCTGAAGGCGGAGCGATCGAAAAAATTAACCCAACATTCTAGCATGTTGCAGCGCGGAACGATGTGCTTTTGCTCAGAATAGATCAAGGGACACCATTGCGTTTCCTGCAATGGCAAATTTCTATTGTTGCCATATCATTAGCACATGCTTATATTTGCCCAGGCAAAGATTGCAGCGACAAGAGATGACGTCAAACACACCCGGCGACCTGTTCGATCCGGATCACTACGAAATCGGCAAAAGTGTCGGCTATCTGCTCGCCCGCGCCAAGAGTGCACTCTCCCAGGGCGTTGAGCAGGAGGTCAGCAGCCTGGACATGACGCACGCCCAGGCCAGTTGCCTGATGATGCTGGCCAAGGGCGAGGCCACAACGGTGACCGACCTGGCCCGCAATCTCAATACAGATGCCGGCTCGGTGACCCGGCTCCTGAGCCGCATGGAAAAGCGCGGCCTGATCGAACGCACGCGGCGCGACGATGATCGCCGCGTGGTGGATCTGTCGCTGACCGCCGAAGGTGAAGCCATGGTCGAAAAACTGCCCGTGGTGTTTTGCAACGTGATGCGCCGACACTTCGTGGGATTCAGCCAGGAAGAAATAGAGAGCCTGCGCGACATGTTGCTAAGGCTGATCGCCAACAACGGTGGCGTTGCGTCGGCGGCCAGTTGTCCGCTCGACAGGAACACGGGATAGCGCTGAACAAATATTCGAATCGAGGATGAGCGCCCTTCCCGTTGAAGCAAGATCTGGTCACAGTCACACAATGAATCTCTCCCCTTCCTCCACCCTCGGCCGCAATGGCGTTGCGGCCCGCACCGGCAGCCTGGCCTTGACGGTCCTGGCTGCCGCTGTCATTTCCGGCTGTGCCGCGCTGGGTAATTCGCACAGCACGCAGACGATGGCCGAACCCGGCACGATGGCCTCGCCGCAGACGTTCACCGCCGATCACGGCCAATGGCCGTCACAGGACTGGGTCGACCAGTTCCATGATCCGCAACTGCGCGCACTGGCCGACGAAGCCGTCAAGGACAACCCGAATCTGCAGGTCGCGCTGGCACGCCTGGAGGCATCGCGCGCAATGGCCGATGCCACGCGCGCGGCGCTGTACCCGAGCGTCGATTTCGAAGGCAGCATCATTCGCCAGCGCTTCTCGGCCACCGACCTCTTCACTGGCACGCCGCTAGCGGGCTCCTGGCAGAACCAGTCCCGCCTGCAGTTCGGACTGTCGTGGGATCTCGACTTCTGGGGCAAGAATCGCGACGCGCTCGAAGCTGCCCTGTCGGATGACCGCTCAATGGAGGCCGAGAGCCAGGCCGCACGCCTGATGCTCACCACGTCGATCGCACGCAGCTACAACCGGCTGGCCGCGCTCTTCGCGCAGCGGGACGTGGCCGAACGTGCCATCGCCCAGCGCCGGGACCTGACCGATCTGTCCCGTCAGCGGCTGGCCGCTGGCCTCGACACCCAGGTGGAAACCACGCAGGCCCGTGCCACGGTTGCATCGGCGCAAACGGAACTGCAGGCCATCGACGAGGAAATCGCCCTGGCGCGCAACCAGATCGCCGCGCTGCTCGGCAAGGGTCCGGACCGCGGCCTGCAGATCACGCGCCCGACGCTGCTGGCTAACCCGACGCCACAATTGCCGGACGACCTGACGATCGGCCTGATCGGCCGCCGCCCCGACCTCGTTGCCGCCCGCTGGCGCGTGGAGGCCACGTCCAAGGACATCAGCGTCGCCAAGAAGGAATTCCTGCCCGACGTGACACTGACCGCGTTCGCCGGCCTGGCGTCGCTGGACCCCGCCAACCTGTTGATGAGTGTCAGCCGCACGTTCGGCTTCGGCCCGACGCTGCGCCTGCCGATCTTCGAAGGTGGCCGCCTGCGCGCCAACCTCAAGGGCAAGTACGCGCAGTACGACATCGCCGTGGCCAGCTATAACCAGACGCTGGTCGACGCGCTGCGCGAGGCCGCCGATACGGTGATCAGCATCCGCAGCGTTGATCAGCAGATCAAGACGCAGCGCGAAGCACTCGAACTGGCCGAGCACGCGTACTCGCTGGCCACCACGCGCTACAAGGCCGGCCTCGGCACGCAGTTGACCGTGTTGAACGCGGAGAGCACCGTGCTGCAGCAACGCCGTCAGGCGACAGATCTGCAGGCGCGCCGCCTGGATCTGCAGATGGGCCTGATCAAGGCTCTCGGCGGCGGCTATCACGAGGAAGCCGACGAAAAAGCCGGGGCCGTAGAACAGAACACGGAAAAGGGCACCCGGGGCTGATACGCCGGGCAATGCAAGACACGACGAAAATACGTACGAGATCGATATGAGCAACAACCAGCAATCGGCCAGCCAGAAACCCGCTCCAACCGGTGACAGCAAGCGCAAGCGCCTGCTCACGACGCTCACTGCCGCGATCGTGGTGGCCGGCATCGGCTATGGCCTGTACTGGGGCCTCTACGCCCGGCACTTCGAAAGCACCGATGATGCCTATGTGGCCGGCAACGTGGTCCAGGTGACCCCGCTGGTGGGCGGCACGGTGGTGTCAATCGCCGCCGACGACACGCAACTCGTCACCGCTGGCCAGCCGCTGATCCAGCTTGACCGCGCCGACACGCAGGTGGCCATGGAACAGGCCGAAGCCCAACTCGCGCAAGCCGTGCGTGAAGTGCGCACGCTCTACGTGAACAACGCCTCACTGGCTGCGAACGTGGCATTGCGCGATGCCGATGTGGCCAAGGCACGCGATGACCTGCGCCGCCGCCAGGCGATTGCCGGCTCGGGCGCAGTCTCGAGCGAGGAAATCTCGCACGCCCAGACCGCGCTGAAAGCGGCCGAGTCGGCGCTGCTTGCCTCGAAGGAGCAGCTCGCGTCGAATCAGGTATTGACCGACCAGACCACCGTGGAAAAGCACCCGAACGTGCAGCGCGCTGCCGCCAATCTGCGTTCGGCCTACCTGTCGTTCGCCCGCTCCACGCTGCCGGCGCCGGTCACCGGCTACGTGGCCAAGCGCTCGGTGCAGGTTGGCCAGCGCGTGGCCGCCGGCACACCGCTGATGGCCGTGGTGCCACTCGATCAGGTCTGGGTCGATGCCAACTTCAAGGAAGTGCAGATCACCCATATGCGCATCGGCCAGCCGGTGGAACTGGAAGCTGACGTCTATGGCTCGAAGGTGAAGTACCAGGGCCATGTCGAGGGCTTCTCGGCCGGTACCGGGGCGGCGTTCTCGCTCCTGCCCGCGCAGAACGCCACCGGCAACTGGATCAAGGTGGTGCAGCGTCTGCCGGTGCGTATCGCGCTGGACGCCCAACAACTCAAGGAGCATCCGCTGCGTGTCGGCCTGTCGATGAACGTCACCGTTGACGTGCGCAAGGAAGAAGGCGCAGCGATGGTCACCGCAGCCAACGCCCGGCCGCTGCAGACGGACGTCTATGACAAGGTGGCGCAAGATGCCGACGAACTGATCGCCCGCATCATCTCCGTCAACAACGGCGGCCGCACGCCGGCACCGGCGGCGCCGGGCGGCGCCAGCGCGGCACGCGCAGCGGCCAAGCCTGCCAACACCTGATTCGCGGCCTGAGAAGTCCATGGCAGATTCCATTACCGCAGTGCCGGATTCCGGCGCGACGCCGGCCCCAAAGCCGAAGCCAGCGCCAGCCCGACATGCCGCGCCCCCTCCGCTAACGGGCGGCAAGCTCGTCATTGGCACCATCGCCCTGTCGCTGGCCACGTTCATGAACGTGCTCGACTCGTCGATCGCCAACGTGTCGATCCCGGCCATCTCGGGCGACCTCGGCGTGTCGCCGAACCAGGGCACCTGGGTCATCACGTCGTTCGCCGTCGCCAACGCCATTTCGGTGCCGCTGACGGGCTGGCTGACCACGCGTTTCGGCGCCGTGCGATTGTTCGTGCTGTCGATCTTGCTGTTTGTGCTCTCGTCCTGGCTGTGCGGCGTGGCACCGAACCTGGAGACGCTGCTGGCCGCGCGCGTGCTGCAAGGCGCCGTTGCCGGGCCGATGATCCCGCTGTCGCAGTCGCTGCTGCTGGCTAGCTATCCGGTTGCCAAGAGTTCGATGGCGCTGGCGCTATGGGGCATGACTACACTCGTAGCGCCGATCATGGGCCCCCTGCTTGGCGGCTGGATCTCCGACAACATGACATGGCCGTGGATTTTCTATATCAACGTGCCGATCGGCATCATGACCGCGTATGCCACATGGGCCATCTATCGTGATCGCGAAACACCGACGAAGATCCTGCCAATCGACCGCATCGGCCTGGCTCTCCTCGTGATCTGGGTGGGGTCGATGCAGCTCATGCTCGACAAGGGCAAGGAACTTGACTGGTTCCATTCCTCGATCATCGTGACGCTGACGGTGGTGGCGGTAGTCGGATTCCTGTTCTTCCTGATCTGGGAGAACTATGAGAAGCACCCGATCGTCGACATTCACCTGTTCAAGGGACGCAACTTCGCCGCGGGCGTGGTGGCAATCTCCGTGGCGTACGGGCTGTTCTTCGGCAACCTGGTGATTCTGCCACTGTGGCTGCAGACCATCATCGGCTACACCGCGACGGACGCCGGTCTGGTGATGGCGCCAGTGGGGATCTTCGCGATCATCCTGTCGCCAATCATCGGCCGCATCCTGCCGAAGGTCGACTCTCGCTGGGTGGCAACCGCTGCGTTCATTACGTTTGGCGTGGTCAGTTTCATGCGTGTTGGCTTTACCACAACCGTTGATACGCGCGCGCTGATCATCCCGACGCTGATACAAGGCGCCGCAATGGCGATGTTCTTCATCCCGCTGACGTCGATCATCCTGTCTGGCCAGCCGGCCGAGAAGATCCCGGCGGCTTCCGGTTTGTCGAACTTCGTGCGGATCACATTCGGCGCGATCGGCGCTTCGATCTCGACGACGATCTGGGAGAACCGCTCGGCGCTGCACCACGCCCAGTTGGTCGAACAGATCAATCCGTATAACCCGACGTACCAGGCACAGCTCGACCACCTGATGTCGATGGGGATGAGCCGGATGCAGGCGATCGGCCTGATGGAGCGGAATATCTCGCAGCAGGCATCGATGCTCGGCGCCAACGACATCTTCTGGATTTCCGGCGTGCTGTTCTTCGTGCTGATCGGCTTTGTCTGGCTGACCAAGCGCGCCAAGGGCGGCGGCGGCGCGGAAGCGGCCGGGGCGCACTGACGTCGAACATCGAATAAAAAAGGCATCGGGTTCATCCGATGCCTTTTTTACGTGGGCGTGACTTGTGCCGCGTCCTAGAGTTTGACTAGCCGCTCGGGGCGCAAGGCCCCTTCCTTCATCCGCGCCACGCCAAGCAGACGCCCTTCGTCGCCATAGACACGTGCCAGCGTGCCCTCATCCGGCACCTGCCCTTCCGGCAGATCGCGGCGTGCGATGCGCTGGCCTTGCAGAAAGCGCCCCGTCGCGGCGGCATCGAGATGCACCGGCGGGCACCGTTGCAGCAAGGCGTCGACAGGCGCGAGCATTCCCGGCCGTGCCTCGTCAGCCTGTGCATCAATCTGCTCGAGCGTGACCGCGCCTTCCAGCGTCAGATCTCCGACAGCGGTTCGGCGCAGCCCGGTCAGGTGCGCGCCGCAACCCAGCGCCTCACCGATGTCTTCGGCCAGCGTGCGGATGTAGGTGCCCTTGCTGCACGTGACACGCATCGTGAACGTCGCCGCAGGCAAATCAACGTCCAGCAGCGTGATGGCGTGAATCGTCACTTGCCGCGCGGCGCGCTCGACGGTCTGTCCGGCCCGCGCATACTCGTACAGCGGCTTGCCGTCCTTCTTGAGTGCCGAGTACATCGGCGGCACCTGTTCGATCTCGCCGGTAAAGCGCGCAATCGCCGCATCAAGTGCGGCGCGATCGCATGTCACCGACCGCTCGACGACGATCTCGCCCTCGGCATCGCCTGTGGTCGTCGTCGCGCCGAGCCGGACTTTCGCCTCGTAGGTCTTGTCCGCGTCGAGCAGATCCTGGGAGAACTTGGTGGCCTCGCCAAAACACAGCGGCAGCAGCCCAGTCGCCAGCGGATCCAGCGTGCCCGTGTGGCCAGCCTTGTTCGCGCGCAGCAGTCGCTTGGCGCGTACCAGCGCATCGTTGGACGACAGCCCCAGAGGCTTGTCGAGCAGCAGCACACCGTGCACGTCGCGGCGTGGCAGCCGGGGCGGTCGGGTCGCGGAGGAATCGGTCATTGCAGGGGAGGAAAAACGTGGTGCCGGCATCCACCGGCACCACTTGGGCAACCGTGGACTTACTCGTCGTCCTTGGCGCGCGTGGCGTTCGCTTCGTTGATCAGCTTCGACATCTCGATCGCGTGCTCCACCGACGTATCGTGATGGAAATGCAGCGTCGGCACGGTATGGATATGCAGCCGCTTGAACAGCAACGAATGGAGGTAGCCGGCCTTTTCCTTGAGGATGGCGGCAGCCGTCTCGGGTTCGGCGCCGAGCACCGTGAAGTAGACCTTGGCATGCGCGTAGTCGGGCGTCAGCGCCACCGACTGCAGCGTTACCAGGCCCAGGCGCGGATCGCGAATCTCGCGCTGGATCATCTCCGCCAGTTCCTTCTGGATCTGATCGGAGAGGCGCAGGTTACGGGAGGTGATATTGCCTTTCTTGGCCATTCAAAACTGAGCGTGAGCAGAAGTGAAAACGGCAGGCCGGAGCCTGCCGTCTTTACGTATCGCCTTACAGCGTACGCGCCACCTCTGTGATTTCGTACACCTCGAGCTGGTCGCCTTCCTGAACGTCGTTGAAGTTCTTGATCGACAGACCGCACTCGAAGCCTTGCTTGACTTCCTTGACGTCGTCCTTGAAACGCTTGAGCGAGTCGAGTTCGCCGTCGTGGATAACCACGTTGTTGCGCAGCACGCGCACCATCGAGTTCCGCTTGATGAGACCGTCGGTGACCATACAGCCAGCCACCGCACCCACCTTCGGCACACGGAAGACCTGACGGACTTCCACCTGACCGATCGTGGTCTCGCGCTTCTCCGGTGCCAACATGCCCGACATGGCCGCCTTGATCTCGTCTACCGCATCGTAAATGATGTTGTAGTAGCGGATGTCGATGCCGTTGTGCTCGGCCAGCTTGCGCGCGCCTGCGTCGGCACGCACGTTGAAGCCGATGATGACCGCCTTCGATGCCGTCGCCAGGTTGACGTCCGACTCCGAGATGCCACCCACGCCACCGTGCACGATCTGCACGCGCACTTCGCCCGTCGACAGCTTCTGCAGCGACTGCACCAGCGCTTCCTGCGAACCCTGCACGTCGGCCTTCACGATCAACGGCAGCGTCTGCACTTCGCCTTCGGCCATCTGCTCGAGCATCGTTTCCAGCTTGGCGGCCTGCTGCTTCGCAAGCTTCACGTCGCGGAACTTGCCCTGACGGAACAGCGCGATTTCGCGCGCCTTGCGTTCGTCCGGCAGCACCAGCACTTCCTCACCGGCGGCAGGCACTTCCGACAGACCCTGGATTTCCACCGGGATCGACGGGCCAGCTTCCTTGGAGGGCTTGCCGTTTTCGTCCAGCATCGCACGCACACGGCCATAGGCGCTACCAGCCAGCACCACATCGCCACGCTTGAGCGTGCCGCTGCTGACCAGGATCGTCGCGATCGGGCCCTTGCCCTTGTCGAGCTGGGCTTCCACCACCAGGCCCTTGGCCGGGGCGTCCACCGGTGCACGCAGTTCCAGCACTTCGGCCTGCAGCAGCACGTTTTCGAGCAGATCGTCGATGCCCTGGCCGGTCTTGGCCGAAACAGGCACGAACGGCGACTCGCCACCGTACTCTTCGGGCACGACCTGCTCTGCCACCAGTTCCTGCTTGACGCGGTCCGGGTTGGCTTCGGGCTTGTCGACCTTGGTGATCGCCACCACGATCGGCACACCGGCAGCCTTGGCGTGCGCAATCGCTTCCTTGGTCTGCGGCATCACGCCGTCATCGGCGGCCACTACCAGAATCACAATGTCGGTTGCCTTGGCGCCGCGGGCACGCATGGCCGTGAAGGCCTCGTGACCCGGGGTATCCAGGAACGTGATCACGCCGCGATCGGTTTCCACATGGTAGGCACCGATGTGCTGCGTAATGCCGCCCGCTTCGCCCGCTGCAACCTTCGTGCGGCGGATGTAGTCGAGCAGCGAAGTCTTGCCGTGGTCGACGTGACCCATCACCGTCACCACCGGCGGACGCGGCAGCATCTCGGCATCGGCGTGATCCTCGCCATCCACCACCAGCAGCGCTTCAGGATCGTCCAGCTTCGCGGCGAACGCCTTGTGGCCCATTTCTTCCACCACGATCATGGCGGTTTCCTGGTCCAGCACCTGGTTGATCGTCACCATCTGGCCGAGCTTCATCATCTGCTTGATGACCTCGGATGCCTTCACGGCCATCTTGTGCGCCAGATCGGCCACCGAGACGGTTTCCGGCACGTGCACTTCACGTACCACCGGTTCGGTTGGCGCCTGGAAGTTGCTGCGTGCGTCATCGGCATTGTGCTTGCCGCCACGGCCACGCGGGCCGCTGCGCCAGCCACCGACACCGCCGGACGAATCGCCGCGCGTCTTCAGGCCACCGCCCTTCTTGCCGCGGCTGCTTTCATCCTGCCAGGTACCGGTCTTGCCACCCTTGGCGCCCTTCTTGTCGCCAGCGGCAGCCGTGGTCGTCGTGGCCGCCGGTGCGGGCTTCTTGTCGTCCTTCTTCGCTTCGGTCGTGGCGCCAGCCGGCTTCACCGGCTTGTGCAGCGTGCCGGTCTGCTCGGCCTTCTTTTCCTCGGCCTTGCGCTCCGACGGCGCCTTCAGCACACGTGCCGGCGCATTCAGCATCTGCTGAATCGCGCGGGCTTCCGCTTCGGCGGCTTCGCGGCGGCGACGGGCGGCAGCATCCTGCTCGGCACGCGCCTTGTCGGCTGCAGCCTTCGCGCTGTCCTGCTCGGCGCGCGCCTTGTCGACGGCAGCCTTGGCGTCGTCGGCGTTCTTCTGCGCTTGCGCGCGTTCCGTGGCCAGACGTGCCTTGTCTTCTTCTGCCTTCTTGCGCGCGGTTTCCTCGGCGGCGTCGGCTGCGGCCTGTGCGGCGGCAGCTTCTTCAGCAGCCTTCTGGGCCAGCAGCTCGGCCTGGCGGCGCTGTTCGGCCTCCAGGGCTTCCTGCTTGGCGCGGCGTTCGGCTTCTTCGCGCTCGGCGGCCTCGCGGGCTGCCTGAGCCTCGGCTTCCTGGCGTGCCAGGGCATCGGCCTGCTCGCGGCGCTGTTCCTCATCGCGACGCACTTCCTCCGCAGCGGCCTCGGCCGATTCCTGGGAGTCGGCGCCATCGCCGTGAGATTCCACGTCGTCACGCTTGATCAGGACGCGCTTCTTGCGCACCTCCACCTGCACCGTGCGAGTCTTGCCGGTGGAGTCGGATTGGCGGATCTCGGAAGTCTCACGCTTGGTCAGCGTGATCTTCTTGCGCGCGCTGTCGTCGGACTGACCATGCGACCGCTTCAGGTAATCCAGCAGCCTGGTCTTGTCCGATTCGGTGATGACGTCGTCTGGCGTTGCTTTGCCCACCCCAGCTGCCTGCAATTGTTCCAGCAGTGCAGCAGGGCTGCGGCTCAGTTCTGCGGCCAGTTGGGCAACTGTTGTGCTTGCCATTCAAACCCTTTCAATGCTCGGTTTCTACGTCGGGACAATTCGTGTGCGGAAAGCGCGTCCAGGCTTCACCCCGGACGTGTCCCTCAGTTAAACCAATGTTCCCGTGCTTTCATGATCAGCGCCTTGGCTTCTTCCTCGCCCACGCCGGCCAGTTCGACCAGTTCGTCCACGGCCAGCTCGGCCAGGTCGTCGCGTGTGTGGATGTTGCCTTCGGCCAGTTTGCCGATCAGCTCGGGCGTCAGGCCGTCGAGCGAGCGCAGATCCTGCGACACCTCTTCCACCTTTTCTTCCCGGGCCAGTTCCATCGTCAGCAGCGCATCGCGGGCGCGATTGCGCAGCTCGTTGACGGTGTCCTCGTCGAATGCCTCGATTTCCATCATTTCACTGATGGGCACGTAGGCCACTTCTTCCAGCGAGGAGAATCCTTCCTCGATCAGAATGTCCGCCACTTCCTCGTCCACGTCCAGCTTGGCCATGAACAGCTTGCGCACCACTTCGCTTTCTTCGGCCTGCTTCTGCGCCGATTCTTCCTGCGTCATGATGTTGATCTGCCAGCCGGTCAGTTCCGACGCCAGGCGTACGTTCTGACCACTGCGGCCGATGGAGACGGCGAGGTTTTCCTCGTCGACCACCACGTCCATGCTGTGCTTCTCTTCGTCGACCACGATCGACTGCACCTGTGCCGGCGCCAGCGCACCGATGACGAACTGCGCCGGATCTTCCGACCACAGTACGATGTCCACGGCCTCGCCGCCGATCTCGTTACGCACGGCCGTCACGCGCGTGCCACGCACGCCCACGCAGGTACCGATCGGATCGATTCGCTTGTCATGCGCCACCACGGCGATCTTCGCGCGCACGCCCGGATCGCGTGCGGCAGCCTTGATCTCCAGCAAGCCCTGTTCCATTTCAGGCACTTCGTTCTCGAAGAGCTTGATCAGGAACTCAGGCGCGGTACGCGACAGCTCGATCTGCGGGCCACGCGCGGCGCGGTCCACATTGAGGATATACGCGCGCACACGGTCGCCGGTGCGCAGGTTTTCCTTCGGAATGATCTGGTCACGTGCCAGCAGCGCTTCCACGCGGCCCGACTCGACGATCAGGCCCTTCTTGTCGGCGCGTTTGACCGTGCCGGTCATGATCTTTTCGCCACGATCCAGATAATCATTCAGGATCTGCTCGCGCTCGGCGTCACGAATACGCTGCAGGATGACCTGCTTGGCCGCCTGCGCGCCGATACGGCCGAACTCGACCGACTCGATCTGCTCTTCGATGTAGTCGTCGAGCTGGATATCGGCATTCTGCTCACGTGCCTCGAACAGCAGGATCTGCTTGTCCGGCTCCTGCAGACCTTGTTCATCAGGAACGACGAGCCAGCGGCGGAACGTCTCGTGCTCACCGGATTCGCGGTCGATATGGACGCGAATATCCACGTCCTCCTCGAAACGTTTCTTGGTGGCAGAGGCGAGAGCCGCCTCCAGTGCACCGAAAACCACATCCTTGTCGACGTTCTTTTCGCGAGCTAGCGCATCGACGAGCAACAGAACTTCGCGGCTCATTGCTTGTTCCCTTTTCTTTGATTTCCCTTGAAGTCGATCACCGGCACCAAACGTGCGCGATCGACATCGGATATGGCGAATTCCAGCAGTGCCGGACCGTCCTTGCCTTCGAACTCCAGGCCGATCTTCTCGGCCCCAGCGTCTCCTGCGGGTTCACACAGGATGCCCACGAAATTCTTCTGGCCATTGACCGGCAGGCGCAGCGTAACCCTGACCTCAGCACCGGCAAAGCGAACGTAATCGGCCAACTTCTTCAGCGGCCGGTCCAGGCCTGGCGACGACACTTCGAGGCGCTCGTAATCAACGTTCTCCACAGTGAGCACGTGAGTGAGCTGGCGACTGACTTTCTCGCAATCCTCAATGACGATGCCAGTTTCAGGCTGATCGATGTAGACACGCAGAAGTCCGGCCGGGGCACGCTCAAGCTCAACCAACTCGTAGCCCATGCCGATAAGGGTGGTTTCGATCAAATCTGCCAGATGCACTGTAATCCCGAGTAGTGGCCTTCAATACTGTGGCAGACACCGGACAACGCAATACGCTCGGAATTGATGCTCGACGCGACCTGCAAACCGTCCTGCCTGCCCAATCATCCTGCCGGCCCGCCATGTGACGAAAACCAGCCGCAAGTACAAACGGGCGAACCAAAAAAAAATGGGCGCAATGCCCATCATTCGCCCATCCTCGCCGAGGATGATACTTTTGAATAGACTTTGATTATACGCGGATTATGTCCAAAAGGCAAAAGCCTCCGAGGTTCCGCTCCGGATCAGGGCGATTGCCGACCATTGCCGGCACCGCCCGATCCGTCAATCAACGCTGACCTCGGCCGCGCGGACGGCGACTACCGCCTCCCGCACCCTTGGCGGCCTTTGGCATCACATTTCCATTGACCTCGCCGCCGCCGCGACGCTGGCGATTGCCACCTGCGTTGCCCGCATTGCCAGCGTTTCCGGCCTTGCCACCCCGCCCGCCGCGACCACCACCGGCGCCGGAGCCTCGCAGGCTACCGCCCATCCCGCCGCCAAACTTGGTCGTGTGCGATGTCAGCGGCGCAGGGCCGGACGGAATGTATCCCATCGAGGTCTGCATCGGGTCAGGCTGCCCTCGGCCCGCACCCCCGGCATTACCACCCCGGCCACCGCTCTTCTCGTAGCGCGGCAGACCATCCATGCCGGTGTGCATCGGCATGCCCGCCAGCGCTGCTTCTTCGCGCTGCTTGCGGCCGCCAACCTTCGTCACACCCTTGCCGCCGCTCTGGGCTTCCTTGGACGGCGCCTTCAGTCCAATGTTGGCCATCAGGCCGCGCACGTCCGTCGGATCCAATTCTTGCCAGCGACCGCGCTTCAGGCCGCGCGGCAGCAGGAACTGACCATAACGCGTGCGGATCAGGCGCGACACGGTCAGGCCGACGGCTTCGAACATGCGACGCACTTCGCGATTGCGGCCTTCGGTCAGCGCCACGTGATACCACTGGTTCACGCCTTCGCCACCACCATCCGCGATCCGCAGGAAGTTTGCCTCGCCATCATCGAGCTGAATGCCATGCAGCAGTCGCTGACGATCGGCTTCGGCCAGCTCGCCCAGCGTGCGCACTGCGTATTCGCGCTCCACGCCATAGCGCGGGTGCATGAAACGGTTCGCGATATCGCCCGACGTGGTGAAAATCAACAGCCCTTCGGTATTGAAGTCGAGGCGGCCGACCGCGACCCACTTGCCGTTCTTGATGCGCGGCAGGCTATCGAAAACGGTCGGACGGCCTTCCGGATCCGACTGGCTGACGATCTCGCCGGAAGGCTTGTGATAGAGCAGCACGCGTGGAGGCTTGGTCGTCACCTTGCGGTGAATCAGCTTGCCGTTCACGCGGACCTGGTCGGTCGGCAGAATACGCTGGCCGATGTGGGCAGGCAGACCATTGACCGACACACGCCCCTGCAGGATCAGCTCTTCCATCTCGCGGCGCGAGCCAAGTCCACCCTCCGCCAGGACTTTGTGCAGCTTGGGCGCGTCGTCGTCAGCGGACAGTTCGCGCACCGGCTTGGCCTTGGTGCGCGGCACGATCGTGTCTTCCTGATCGAACTGCTCGGAAATCACGAAGCGGAACAGATCCTCGCCACCGGCAGCAGGCTTCGCGCCGCCCTTGCCGGCTTGCCGACCGGGCTTGTCGCCCTGGCGCTGCTCGACACGCTGGTCGCCCCTGTCAGCACCCGGCTTGCCACCAGGCTGTTGACCCTTGCGCTGACCGCCCTTGTTACGGCGACCCGGCTGTTGCGAGGCTGGCTTGTTGTCGCCATCTACCAGCGCAGCCTTGCGTTGCGGCTGCTGACGGCGCTTGCGAGCCCCTTGCGCGGACTGATCCGATCGCGGCTGCGCGTCGCCACCTGCCTCCTCGGCACCGGCAACTGCTTGCGTATCGGCGGCCGGCGCCGGCTTGCGAC